>CALIZJ010000308.1 GCA_938028845.1 uncultured Blautia sp. | reverse complement strand
GAGATGTTCTTTTTAACGTGATCCTCCAAAGCGTCATTGCCCAGGAAGAGGGATTATTCACTATCGAGGATGTAATTTCAGGCATCTCTTCTAAAATGAAACATCGCCATCCCAGGATCTTTTCACCAGAGGACAGTGAGGCTGCTGCCCTCTCCTGGGAGGATTTAAAGCGACAGGAAAAGGGAAAAAACTCGGTTTCTAAAAAAAATAAGTAATTTTGACTGAATATTAGGAAAAACCTTGACAACATGCATCAAAAGGTATATATATAGTAAACAGAGCACTGTCGCCTGGAGCGAGATTGGCGGTTGTGTGACCAAAACTATTAAGAAAGAGAGATCAATTTAGAGGAGGAAACACCATGAATAAAACAGAATTAATAGCAGCTATGGCGAAGGAAACAAATTTGGCGAAGAAAGACGTAGAGGCTGTTCTGAAATCTTTTATCGACGTTGTATCTGATGAACTGAAAAAAGGTGGAAAAATTCAGTTAGTTGGCTTTGGTACATTTGAAGTCAGCGAAAGAGCTGCTAGAGAGGGAAGAAATCCTCAGACTGGTGCTACTATGAAGATTGAAGCTTCTAAGGCTCCGAAGTTTAAAGCTGGAAAAGCTTTAAAAGATATGGTTAATGGTAAATAATTAACAGATGATAACTTGGGGGAACGGATCGTTCCCCTTTTTCTTTTGGGAGGAAAATATGCGTTTAGACAAATATTTAAAAGTTTCCCGTCTGATCAAGCGCCGTACTGTTGCAAACGAAGCCTGCGACGCTGGAAGGGTGCTGGTAAATGAGAAACCGGCAAAGGCATCCGTTCAGGTAAAGACAGGAGACGTGATCGAGATCCAGTTCGGAGGAAAAAATGTGAAGGTGGAAGTTCTGGACGTAAAAGAGACGGTGAAAAAAGAAGACGTAGAAAGTATGTACAGATATCTTTAACGTCTATTTCCCCTATGGGGCACATAAACTAAAGAGAGAGACATAGGGGAGGAATTCTTTGGAAGAAAGAAAAACCACCTTACCTCATAAGCTGATATTGGAAAATCGGCAGGGAGGAACCGTCACCGGAGTCCTGGATGTGGACTCTTTTGATGAGAAAGAAATCCTGCTGGTAACACACAATGGAAAGCTTTCGATAAAAGGGGAGCAGCTCCATGTAAAAGGACTGAACCTGGAAAAAGGAGAAGTGAATATCTCCGGAAAAGTAGACAGCCTTGTGTATATGTCGAAAAATGCAGAAAAGCGGGAAGAACCCTTCCTGAAAAGGATGTTCCGGTAGTGTATGAGCACGTATATTCGTTATGAGACCATTCTCTTTTTCCAGTCTGTATGCACAGGCGCTTTGCTTCTCCTTTTTTATGATCTGCTGCTTGCCTTTCGAAAGGCGGTTCCTCATGCCAGTGCCTGGACGGCTGCGGAAGACCTTCTGTACTGGCTTTTTACCTCTGTTTTTGTATTTTCTTTTATATACCGGACGAATCAGGGAATCCTTCGAAGTTTCCTGCTTTTAGGGCTTCTGTTAGGCGCCTGGATCTGCCATATTACAGTCAGCCCGCTCTTTTTAAGGATTTGGACAATAATTTTAGGAATTCCTGTATTATTTGTAAAAATTTCAATAAAAAGGTTGCTATTTCTAAGGGAAAGAGGTAAAATTTTGTTACGAAACATGGAAAAGTCTGTTTCCCGGCGAAAAAAGGACAGGACTTCGCAGAGAAAGAGGAGCAAGCAGGTTGAAAAAAAGAAAGAAAAGAAATCAAAAAAGAATAGCGAATAATTACCTCGGCATGCTTGCCATTGGATTTGTCGCAATCGTGCTGCTTGTAGGGCTTTTTATGCAGAGCCAGACCTTAAGTAACAGACTTGCAGTCTATGACGCCCGGGCCGCCTCACTGGAGGAAGCCATAGAGGATGAAAAGGCGCGCACCGAGGAAATAGATGATCTGAAAGAGTACATGCAGACCGACGAATACATGGAAGAAGTAGCGCGTGACAAACTGGGTCTGGTGAAAGACAACGAAATCGTATTTAAGGAAGAAGAATAACAGAGATTTTGGCGAAAACTTTTTATAGGTTTTCGCCTGTGTTTGACAGATATTTTAGAAAAAATCCCTTATAATACCCACTTAATGAGGACATTAAGAGGGAGGGGAGAATATGCAGGAGTGGATTATTGCCATGCTCGTTATCAGCGTGCTGCTGATCATGCGGGACATGGCAAAAACTATTTTGGCAGTCAGAGCACCGAAGAAGGAGGAGCTCCTTCCTCAGTGCGAAAGCCATCCTCAAAAGGAAAAGGTAGAGAAATATGCCGCATCCTTTCAGAAGCTGGCAGACACTTTTTACGACATGCCTTATAAAAAGGATTATTTAAGCGGCGGTCAGATAGAGCGGATCATCCAGGATGTAAATGACCGGGTGTGCAGCAAATGTTACCAGCGGGAAATCTGCTGGAGAGAACATGCCCGGGAGCTATACGACGGTACGGAATCCATCATCCGGGCGATGGAAGAGGGAAACGAAGAGGAATTAGGAAGGCTTAAAAGCACCTGGATGGGAATCTGCGGACGATATGCCCAGTACCTGGATGTGACGGGAGAATTATTCCGGAAAGAAAAACAGAATCTGGTATGGGACAACCGTATGATAGAAAACCGCATGGCAGTAGCCCAGCAGCTTACAGAAGTGTCGAAGATCATGCAGATGGTCGCTGAGGATCTGTATGATATTGCAAGGGCGCAGCCGCCCTTTGAGGACAAGCTGAGAAAGAGCCTGAAGAAAAGGCATGTGCTTTTAAAGCAGGCCTGGGTGATGGATAAAGTAGAAGGGCGGCGGCAGGTTTTTCTCACTATGCGGGCGAGAAGCGGACAGTGCATTTCTATGACAGAAGTAGCGCAGATCTTGTCCAGGGAATGTGGAAACGCCATGACGCCTGCTGAAGGAAGCCGCTGCATTGTAAACGGAGATTACCATACCGTGCATTTTTTGGAGGATGTAAGTTACCAGGTTATGTACGGTGTGGCGAAGCTTACAAGAGAAAAGGAAAAAGTTTCCGGAGACAATTACATCTGCCGCCAGGAGGAAGAAGGGCGGTTTGTCATGTGCCTTTCCGACGGCATGGGATCTGGAATGGAAGCATCCAAAGAGAGCGAGATCGTGGTGGAACTTTTAGAACAGTTCATGGAGTCGGGATTCTCTCAGGAAACGGCTGCCCGTATGGTAAATTCCGCTTTGATTTTAAAAGGGCGGGAGGGCATGTTCTCCACAGTGGATATCTGTGCGGTGGATCTGTATACGGGAATCTGTAATTTTTTAAAAGCAGGAGCTGCGGCTACCTTTATTAAAAGGGATCACTGGGTAGAAGCTATCGCCTCTGAAAGCCTAGCGGCAGGACTGGTCCAGCAGATAGAATTTGAAACCGCGTCAAGAAAACTTTACCACGGAGATTACCTGATCATGATGACGGATGGAGTTTTGGATGCGCTTCCCATTGAGAGGGAGGAAGAGACCATGAAAGAAATCATCATGGACGTACAGGAGGAAACCCCAAAGGAGATCAGCCGGGGAATCTTAGAACGGGTGCTTGGGTACAGCGATTACCGTGCCAGGGACGATATGACCGTGCTCGTGGCGGGAATGTGGAAAAAATAGGAGCATATATGTACAGGAAGGTTAAGGCATACATACTGGAAAATGAAATGATACAGGAGAATGCATGGGTGCTGGCAGGAGTGTCCGGAGGCGGGGATTCCATGACCATGCTGCACATGCTTTTAAGGCTTCGTCAGGAGCTTGGTTTTTCTCTTCGGGTGGTGCATGTCCATCATGGGATCCGGGGAGAAGAGGCAGACCGGGATGCCGCTATGGTGGAAAAAATATGCGGCCAATGGGGTGTTCCCTTTATATGCCGCCGTTTCGACGTACCGTCCCTTGCCCTTTCCTGGAAATGCGGAACGGAAGAGGCTGGACGGATGGTACGGCAAAAAGCCTTTCAGGAGGAGGCTGCCCTTTTAAATACAGACAATTATCAGATTGCCCTGGCGCATAATCAGGATGATCTGGCGGAGACGCTCCTTTTCCACCTTTCCAGAGGAAGCGGGATTCGCGGACTTGCCAGCATGCGCCCTGTGGTGGGAAAGGTGATCCGTCCCCTTTTATGTTTAAGAAGGCAGGAAATTGACCATTATTTAAAAGAGAATGAAATTTTCTATGTTACAGACAGCACAAATCTTACAGATGACTATACGAGAAATAAGATCCGCCATAAGATCCTCCCTGAGATAGAGAAGGAGCTGAATCCCAAAGCAGGGGAACATATGGCAAAAACAGCCCAGATCTTAAGTATGGCGGAAGATTATTTTACAAGGAAAGGCCGTGAGATGTTAGACAGGTGCAAAAAAGAGGAACAGGGGATCCTGATTGGCATGGAGATTTTTCAGGAGGACCCTCTTATCGTCAGCTACGGGATCATGGAAGCCTTTTACCTTCTTAGCAGCAGACGCAGGGATTTTTCGGCGGTTCATGTGCAGAGTGTGTTATCACTGGCAAAGAACCAGGCAGGGAGCTGCTGCAGCCTCCCTTACCGTCTGATGGGAATCCGAAAATATGAGGGCGTCTGGATCGGAAAACAGACAGAGCAGGAAAAAAGACAGCTTTTTTTCCATGAGGAATGGGAAATTTTTCCTGGGAAAAAGGCGGACACTTTGCTTGGAACCTTTGAAACAAGAATATTTTTGTATCAGGGCGAGAAGATTCCTGAAAAAAAGTATACGAAATGGCTGGATTATGATAAAATAAAAAACAAACT
>CALIZJ010000307.1 GCA_938028845.1 uncultured Blautia sp. | reverse complement strand
TGGAGAAATATGGATGTCCTGTTCCGCCTGCAAAGAATACAACTTTTCCCTTTCCAAAAGCTTCCTCCACTGCATCTTTGGAGTACATCTTTGTAAAAGTTCCGCAGATAAACGGAGTAAAAATCTCTGTAGAAAGCCCCACATATCTGCATATATCAGATACATAAATACAATTCATGATCGTAGCGAGCATCCCGATCTGATCCGCTTTGCTGCGTTCAATAGTCTCGCTGGTGCGCCCTCTCCAGAAATTTCCGCCGCCGATAACAATGCCAACTTCCATTCCTTCTTCTACAATAGAACGGATCTGCTTTGCCACCCCTATGACCGTAGCCTCATCAAAGCCGGTTTTCTTTTCTCCTGCAAGAGCTTCCCCGCTTAATTTCAATAACACTCGTTTCATATCCATGTTTTTACCTCAGTTCCTTAATATTACCACACACCTGCCACAACTTCATTGCCGTTTTCATCGACTGTTGTAGACACTGTGAAGGTATCATAGTAATAGTAGCCTGTCCTTCCGGATTCCGGCTCGTCCACATACTCACTGCCGCCGCTTGGCGAACCTACAGCGCCGTACAGCGCATCCAAAGACTGACCGATACATCCCTTTGCCTGTTCAATAAGATCGTCAGAAGACGGCGGCTGCGTAGGCTCCGGCGTCTCTGTCTGAGTAGGAGGCTGGGTTGGCTCCGGCGTCGCCTGGGGATCTGGCGTCTCTTCCTCGTTATCCTCGCTGTTTTCGCTGCTGTCACTGTCGGATGTATCCGTATCAGAAATGCCAAGGCGCTTCATTACTTCCTCTAAAGTAGAATGTTCGCGTTTCGTATCGGCGTCAAAATATCTTGCATACGGAATCGAATCTTCCCCGGTTCCATTCATGCAAAGTGCGATCTGGCTGATCGTGGGCAGAGGAAGCATACGGAAATAACATTCATTTCTGTCTTCTTCAGCATATGCCACACGAATATCATAAAGGGTAATGGGATTTCCCTCATCATCCTCGGCATCTTTTTCATAATAATAGAGCGCTTTGTCGCCGTCTTTCAGAGTAAAGCTTCCATTTACCAGCTCCTCGCCCCATTCGTAATCATCGTTGTTCTCATTATAAGGACGGATATAGATTTCTGTGATCTCTCCTCCGGTTTCATTGACAATGGTTACTTCTGAAGCTGTGTTTGTCTTTGTTCCTATAATATTATCTATGGTTTCCTCATCTGTAGATACCTGCATGTCTACCAGGTCTTCCTCGTCCGGGCTTTCTGTAGGCACAACTGTTACCTTTGCATCCTGTGAGGAACCCTCATCGCTGCTTCCGCATCCGGAGGCTGCGATAACGCAGACCAAAAGCCCTGCAAGTACAAGATATTGTTTCTTCATTTATATTCCCTCCCATATAATGGAAATGTTCTTCGTCTTTTCTATTCCTCATTATACAGAGTATCGCCCTCTTGTCAACCAAGGATCCGGTGATTTCATGTAATTTTAATACTTTTCCAGTCTGCTGCAAAGATCTTTCAAAGCCAGAAAAACCGTTGCTTTTACAGGAATTTTCTACAATATGTTTTTTAATATCTCTGCGCTTATTAGAAATATTATACAAATTTTTTCCTGTTTTTGCAAGAAAATTGAAAAAATCCAGAGTATTTTCTTGTTATTTTCGTCAAGGGGATATTCCCAATCCCCACCGGGCATACATCCCCTTTGATCAAAATCCTGTTTTTGTCCGGTTTAAGCGCATAGACTTCCGCAAAATACCAGATTCATAACGTGCCCTCTCCGCCTCTGTACTAATAAGAAGCCCTGGCACTGTCACAGGATTTTCTTCTTCATCCACAGCCACCATCACGAAAAACGCACGGTTGACAGAATAGCGCATCCCGTCCGCCCGCTCTACATAGGAATCAATTTCTACTTCCATGGAAGAATTTCCTACATAAGTCACATAGCCCACCAGGACAAGCAGTTCCCCCTCATAGGTGGGTTCTTTAAACTGCAGATTATCCACAGCCGCCGTGGTAACCCGTTTCGTCCCTGCATGACGCATGGCCACTACACCTGCCACCTCGTCGATCCACTGCATGAGCATCCCGCCGAACAGTCTTCCGCCTGCGTTTAAATGCTGGTGCATGATCAAATGCACCTGTTCTGTCCTGGAATCCTCTACCTTTTTCATTGGCCGTTCTTTATTTTCCATTTTTTCTCTGCTCCTTTCATTCCCTCGGGCGCGTAAACTCCCTTAGCGGTCAGGAAACCCACTGTACATGGCTTCCATTTTTTCCTTTCTTAACCACCAGCTTTTGCTCAATCTGTTCTTTCAGCTCGTGTACATGGGAAATGATCCCGATCAGCCGGTCCTCCCCGGAAAGCTCATACAGAACGCGGATCGCCTGCTCCCTTGCATGGTCATCCAAAGAGCCAAAGCCTTCATCAATAAACAGCGTATCCAGGCGCACTGCTCCCACACTGTCCGATACCACATCTGCCAGGCCCAGCGCCATGGCAAGAGCCGCCATAAAGGATTCTCCGCCGGATAATGTCTTTACATCTCTGGACGACTCTGTGGCAAGACTGTATACATCCAGATCCAGTCCCGCCTTTCCCTGAAGGGACAGCTTATCCAGTTCCCTGCATTTTAATAAAAACTGTCCACCTGACATCTGCATCAGCCGGATATTCGCCCTTTGGATCACCTGCTGGAAATACTGTCTCTGGACGTAAGACTCAAAATCCAGCTTTACGCTTCCAGAAAGGGTACCGCAGGCTGTCTGGCTTAGATGACGTACCAGGACAAAGCGTTCCTTCTTTTCCTCATATTCCTTTTTGTAGGTTTTTAATAACTCCCGTGTTCTTTTATTGGACTCTAAACGGCTGAAATATTCCCGGTACTCCTGTTCCAGCATATTCTCCTGAAGCTTTGCTTCGTTTATTTCCTGCTCCTGTTCTTCCACTATCTTTTCCAGATTCTCCGGCTTACCTATGCTTTCTTCCGGCATGTCCCACTGAGAAAGGAGTTTCCCCTTCTGTTCTTTGGCAGCCTGCAGCCCGCCGCGCAGCCGCTCTGTCTGGCGTATAAACTCTTCCAGATCCTTTTTTGCCCGCTGCAAGGTATCCGCGGCTTCTTTTTTATTTTTCTCCATCCGGGATTTTTCCTCTAAAAATTCCCGTTCTTTTTCTTCCCAGGCTTTTTTTCTCTTTCCATCCTCTTCCCTGATATGTTCCAGCGCATCCTCCGTTCCTTTTTTCCACTTCCCGTCAGAAGCTTCAAACTCTTCTCCGAACAGGCGCTTTCCTTCCTGCTCTAAACCAGCAAGCAGCCCATGCACAGCCTTTTCCGCCTCCTGATAGGCATTTCCTGCTTCATCGCGGGCTTTTTCCTGCTGGGCTGTTTTCTTTCTGGCTGTATTTAACTGACTCTGGCTGGGAGCAAAAGAGGCCGGCTCTGCCGCACAGGGATGACTTTTGCTTCCGCATACCGGACAGGGCTGCCCTTCCTTTAAATCTCTGGCAAGGATTCCTGCCTGCTCCCTGAAAAACGCTTCGTACATTTCTTCATAGTTTTTTCTGCTTTCCAGGTATTCCTTATTTGCCCTCTCCCAGTTTAAAGCCCGCGCTTTCTTTTCTTCTTCTCCTTTTCCGGCTTTTTTCCACATTCCTTCCAGATTTTTCAGTTCCTGGATCCTTTGGTCCAGGATGTTTTTCTGTTCCTGGTAGATCCGTTTTTTCTCTTCCTGGGATTTCATAAGCGCTTCCCATGCCTCTGCGGCTTCTTTTTCCCGGATTTCTGCTCTCTCTTCCTCTTTTTTAAGGATTTCCTCCCTGGGAAGATTTTCTTTCAGCCATTTTTCCTGGCTTTCGATCTGCCCCTGCGTTTCCAGGAGGGAAGCTGCCAGTTCTTTTCTCCCTGCCGCATCCTGTAAACGCTTACTAAGACTTTCCCGCTGCTTCTTTAGATTTCCGCTGTGCTTTTCATCTTCTTTTATGAACTGGTCAAGGCAGGCAATGGCATTTTCCAAATCCACCTGCTCTTTGATCCGGGAAAGCTCTTCCCTTTCCTGCTCCCCTTTTGGAGATAAAATACGTCCGATCTGCTCCTGGCAGGCATTTTCCAGATCTTTAAGGGCGCCGTAGCCTTCTTTTTCCTGTCTTCGCAGTTCCTCCTGCATCCGCCCGTAAATCCTGGTATCAAAAAGCCGGGAAAAGATTTCCTTCCGCTCCTCTGACTTTGCCAGCAGAAGCTTTAAAAAATCTCCCTGGGCGATCATTGCCATCTGCATAAACTGCCTGGCGTCCATGCCGAGAATCTCTTCCAGCTTTTTATTTATCTCTTTTTTATTTCCCCGAAAAAGCGCGCCATCCGGCAGATACAGCTCTGCCCGGGATTTTTCCTGGGTCTTTTTCGGATTTCCATTTTTGTCTTTTCTAAGGCTTTCCCTTTCATAATCCGGGTTGCGCACTACCCGGTAGGTCTCTCCCCTGCAGGAAAATGTCAGCTCTACAAAAGTAGGAGTGCGCAGGTCTGCATACTCGCTGCGCATCATATTTCCATCCCGCACGCCTCCGCTTGTCCGGTCGTAAAGGGCATAGACGATCCCGTCAAAAATAGTAGTTTTTCCTGCGCCGGTATCTCCCGTCACCAGAAAAATCCCCCGTTCCATCCGGGAAAAGTCAATCCTCTCCTCCCCCGCATAGGAGCCAAAGGCAGACAAAACAAGACGTATCGGTCTCATGGTTCCACCTCCTGTACTTTTTTCAGAATTTCTAAAAGGATGTCCTTTTCTTTTTCTGTCCACTCCATCCCGTGGATTTCCTGATAAAACTTTCCAAACATCTTAAAAGGATCGTCCATGCTTTCCGGTTCCTTTAACTCTTTTAACTGCATTTTCGTCCTTGTATTCTCTATCTTTATCTCTAAAAGATTCGGAAAGATCCGGTTAAGCTGTTCCCGCGGCTGGTAGGGCAGTTTTTCATCGGTAAGGGTAACACTCACATAATCCTCACAGCCAAGTTCCAGGATTTCTGCCAGTTTTCCTTTGAAACAGCGGACATCCCGGAGGGGATGCAAAGGAAGCGTCTCAATAACCGGTTCCTCTCCTTTTTCTCTTATAGTCACCACCGTAAGGCTTTTTTCATCCCCGCTTTCAGAAACCGAATACTTAAGAGGCGTTCCGCAGTAGCGGAACCGTTCTTCCCCGATAGACTGTCCTTTATGGATATGACCCATAGCCACATAGTCAAAATCTTTTACTGCAGAAATATCCACATTTCCGCTTCCGCCTACATATATGGTTTCCGAAGCGCTGCGCACCGGCTCTTTTCCTGATGCCGTAAAAAACTGATGGCTGGCCAGTACGTTTCTGGTCTTAAAATCAATATTTTCCCTTTCCAGTACCTTTTCTACCGCTTCTGTATAGGAAACACTCTCCTCCCCGAAAAGCCCCCTTACATAGGAAGGTTTTAAAAAAGGCAGCAGCCAAAAACATACTTCTCCCCACTCATCTTTAAATACCACTTTTTTTAAATGATCCTCTTCTCTTTGGGGCGGGATTCCTCCTATGTACAGCTTCTCTTTTTCTAAAAGGGTACTGGCAAATTCCAGCCGTTCCGGAGAATCATGATTTCCGCTTATTAATAAAACAGCCAGGCCAAGCTTAGAAGCCTTTCGGATAAACCCGTCAAAAACAGCCACTGCTTCCGCAGAAGGGACGCTTTTGTCATATACGTCCCCTGCGATCACAATGGCTTTTGGCTTTATTTCTTCTGCGTAAGACAGAATTTCATTTAAGATCGCTTCCTGTTCTTCTTTCAGGGAATAAAAATGAAGCTGCTTTCCTATATGCAAATCTGATAAATGAAAAAATTTCATAAACGCTCCTTATAGATTTTTCACCTTAAAGTTTCGCTCCGCTTCTCTTCTCTGGTCCTTTTTCGCGATATCCTGTCTCTTGTCATAAAGTTTCTTACCTCTCGCCAGCCCTATCTCTATTTTTACAAGGCTGTCCTTAAAATAAACTTTTAAGGGGACGAGGGTAAGTCCTTTCTCTTTTAATTTTCCTTCTATTTTATTGATCTCATACCTGTGAAGGAGGAGCTTTCTCACCCGCAGGGGATCCTTATTAAAAATGTTTCCCTTCTCATAAGGGCTGATATGCATGCCATAGATATACACCTCGCCCTTTTCCACACGTATGAAAGATTCTTTTACACTGCATTTTCCCATACGCAGAGATTTTACCTCGGTTCCTGCCAGGGCAATCCCCGCTTCATAGGTATCCTCTATAAAATAATCGTGAAATGCCTTTTTATTATTGGCGATCAATTTTATTCCTGTCTTTTTTGCCATGCGATCCTCCCTTGCCTAAAAAATCCGGCATATTTTCTTTCCTTACCTGTTAAGGACAGATATATTCTCTGCCTATTCATCATACCCTTCAACCAGCACAAAGTCTATGCTTTTTGTAAAAGTATCCGCATCTTCCACCCGGATTTTCACCTTTTGCCCAAGCCGGTAGACTTTCTTTGTCAAATCCCCCCGAAGCTCATAGGCATCCTGGTCAAAAGTATAGTAATCGTCTCTTAAAGTGTTTACATGCACCAAACCCTCTACTGTATTGGGAAGCTCCACATAAAGCCCCCACCCGGTAACGCCGGAAATAATCCCCTCATACTCTTCTCCCAGATGATAAGACATATATTCCGCCTTCTTTAACCGGTCTGATTCCCGCTCCGCTTCCTGAGCCCTGCGCTCGCAGGCGCTGGATTTCTGCGCCACTTCGTCAAGTATCTCTTTGTAATGTTCTGTCTTTCCCTGCCGTTTTAGCCTTCCCCGCAGATTATCTTTAATGATCCTGTGAATCTGCAGATCCGGATAACGCCGGATCGGCGAAGTAAAGTGGCAGTAATATTTCGCTGCCAATCCAAAATGCCCGCTGCATTCTGTGGTGTATTTCGCCTGCTTCATGGTCCGCAGGGCAAGACGGCTGATCAAAGGTTCGTTTGGCATCCCTTCGATACTCTCTAAAATTGCCTGTATTTCTTTAGGTGAAATCTCTTCCTTTGCCTTTTTCACCTTCACTCCCTGGTTGCGAAGGAGGGTTAAAAGGCTTTCCACTCTGTCTGGGTCCGGATTTTCATGAGTCCTGTAAACAAAGGGAAATTCTCCCTTACAATACTCTTTTGCCACAGTTTCGTTTGCAAGAAGCATAAAATCTTCGATGATCTTCGTAGCCACATTCGTCTCATAAGGATAAATGTCGATCGCCCGTCCTGCCGGGCTTAAAACAATCTTGCTTTCCGGAAAGTCAAAATCAATGCATCCTCTGTGGTGCCGGCTGTTTCGCAGGATCTGGGAAAGCTCTTTCATTAAAAAGAACATGGGAACAAGCTCCTGATACCTTTCTTTTGCCATTTCGTCCGTATCATTCAGAATATTTTTCACATCTGTGTATGTCATGCGTTCATCCACACAGATCACCGTCTCCGCGATCTTATGGGAGATCACCTTTCCGCTGCTGTCAATATCCATCAAACAGCTTAAAGCCAGCCTGTCCTCTCCCATATTTAAAGAGCAGATTCCATTGGAAAGCCGCTCCGGAAGCATAGGAATAACACGGTCCGCCAGGTATACGCTGGTGCCTCGTTTCAGGGCTTCCCGGTCAAGAGCGCTTCCTCCCTGCACATAATTGCTTACATCTGCAATGTGCACTCCCAGATGGTAGATTTCCCCTTCTTTGGAAAGGGAGACTGCATCATCCAGATCTTTGGCATCTTCTCCGTCTATAGTCACCATTTTCACGCTGCGCAGATCCAGTCTCCCCTCCCGGTCTCCATCCAGCACATGGTCCGGCACCCGGTTTGCCTGGTTTATCACCTTTTCCGGAAACTCCGATGGAATACCGAAACTTTTTACAATGGCAAGGATATCCGTTCCAGGTGCCCGGCAGTCGCCTAGGATCTCCGTGATCCTGCCCTCTGGACTTTTATTTTTCGTCCCGTAATCTGAGACGGCGGCAACCACCTTGTCCCCGTTTTTCGCACCCATGGAATCTTTTTTGGGAATAAAAACGTCCTTGGAAAACTTGGGATTATCACAGATCACAAATCCATAATCCCTGTTGTTCTGGTAAGTTCCCACGATCTCTTTCATTCCCCTGTCAATGATCCCTGTTATAATGCCCTCTTTACGTTTTCCTTCTTTTTTTTCTTCTTTTATCAGAACGCGCACCCGATCCTGGTGCATAGCTGTCCCGGTGTCGTCTTCAGGAATAAAGATATCCTCTTCCCCCTCCCCAAGTTCTACAAATCCAAATCCCTTGGGATGTCCGATAAAGATTCCCTCCCGTACCTGACCGGTGTCCTTTTTCTTTGAAAGGTTCTTCTTTTCTTTCCGGGGGCCATCCTTTTTTTTCTTCTTTCCGGAGGTTTTATGATACCTTCCTTTTTCGTCGGTCCATACCTTTCCCTCTTCGCAAAGCTCCTCTAAAATTTCGTAAAGCGCTTTCCTCTCCGGCTTGGATAAACTCAGCAGTGTCCCGATTTCTCTTAACCGCATGGGTTTATAAAGAGGGTCTCCCAAAAGCTCCTGTATAAACTTTTTTCTTTTTTCAAATACCTTTTTTTTCTTCACTTTTTCTCCATTCTTTTTGCTCTCAAGCCGTACAGGCTCATTTTGCCCCAAGGGCTTGCTCACATTCCCAGTAGAACAAAAGACACTCTTGCGTCTGAACAAGAGTGTCTTCTTTACCTTTAAAGCCTTTTAAAAATTCATATTTAGAACTGCTGCAAGGACAAAAAACAGGATACCCATTACAGTCGTAGCCTTCACCAGTCCGCCTTCCATAGAGCGGCCCTTGTTCTTTCCCCAATAGGTGTCGGCTGCGCCGGCGATGGCGCCCAGTCCCTGCTGTTTCCCTTCCTGCATCAAAACGATCACGGTAAGGGCAATGCAATCTATCGCAAAAATAACAGTTAAAACAGTCCTTAAAATTTCCACCTTTGCTATACCTCCGTTCAATCTGACACTGCTTCCGCACAAATGCGGAATCCGCAACTAAAAGGTATTGTAACACAGGCATCGGCTGATTTCAACTGTTTTTCGCTATTTTCCGAAAGGATTTTCATATAAGGACAAAGCGCCCAGATTTTCGTGGATGCGTAAAAGCTGATTATATTTTGCATTCCGGTCAGAACGGCAGGGTGCGCCTGTCTTGATCTGTCCCGCACCGGTGGCCACGGCAAGATCTGCGATAAAAGCATCCTCCGTCTCTCCGGAACGATGGGAAATCACAGCCCGGTATCCTGCCCGGTGAGCCATTTCCACTGCGTCCAGCGCCTCTGTAAGAGTACCGATCTGATTTACCTTTACCAGAATTGCATTTGCCACCCCAAGCTTAATGCCGCAGCGCAGACGTTTAATATTGGTAACAAAAAGATCATCCCCTACGAGCTGGACCTTCTCTCCTAACCGTTCTGTAAGAAGTTTCCAGCCATCCCAGTCGTCCTCCTGCAGCCCGTCTTCAATGGATACGATAGGAAATTCCTCTATAAGTTTCTCATAATAATCCACCATCTCTTTTCCGTCACGAAGGACTTCTTCCTCTTTCATCCGGCTCTCTCCCGGGAAGTAATACACGCCTTTCTTTTCATCGTAAAGTTCGCTTGCCGCAGCGTCTATGGCAATTCCGATCTCTTCTCCCGGTTTATAGCCTGCCCGTTTGACTGCTTCCACGATCAAAGTGAGCACATCTTTGGAATCCGCCAAATCCGGTGCAAATCCGCCTTCATCTCCCACTCCGGTGGAAAGCTTTTTTTCTTTTAGAAGTATCTTTAAAAACTGATAGATCTCCGCACACATACGGATACCGTCGGCAAAGCACTTCGCTCCCACAGGCATGATCATAAATTCCTGCAGATCCACGGTATTATCCGCATGTTTTCCTCCATTTAAGATATTCATCATAGGAACAGGCATCCGCTTTACATGGCATCCTCCCAGATATTGATACAAAGGAATCCGAAGCGCCTTTGCCGCCGCCCTTGCCACTGCCATGGATACGCCCAAAGTAGCATTCGCGCCCACGCTGCTTTTATTATCTGTCCCGTCTGTTTCAATTAAAAGAGAATCGATATATGCCTGGTCCAGGGCATTCTCTCCCAAAATTACATCCGCAAGTTTTGTATTTACATTATTTACCGCCTTTTCTACTCCAAGCCCCACGTATTTTTCTTTATCTCCGTCCCGAAGCTCCACTGCCTCAAACTTACCGGTGGAGGCTCCGGAAGGCACCATCGCTCTTCCTGTATATCCATTCATCCCCACTACGCCTTCTCCCACGGTGACTTCCACTTCCACTGTAGGATTTCCTCTGGAATCTAGCAGATCGGAAGAGCGTCGTGTAGGGAAAGA
>CALIZJ010000306.1 GCA_938028845.1 uncultured Blautia sp. | reverse complement strand
GTAGATAATGATGCCGGAAGCCCTTGCAGCCGCTGCAACGGGAGCAGGGGGAAGTCCGGCAGTGGTCTTTCCATCAGTAAACATGACGATTACCTTCGCATTTGCAGAGGCTGGGTCAAACAGCTCTACTGCTTTTGAAAAAGCAGCCGCATGATTCGTAGAGCCTCCGGCGGATAAAGCATCTACGGCATCCTTTAACGTATCTACAGAGGTAATTAACTGCGTATCCGCTGTAGCGTCGTCTGCAAAACTCACGATGCCTATATGGCTTCCTGAGCCAATATTTCCGTCCTGGGTGCTGTCTGTGGCTTCGTCGATAATATCAATAAATGTGTTGGCACCCAGCTTCATATTTGCAAGAGGACTGCCTGCCATGCTGCCGGAACGGTCCAGGACAAGGACAATATCTGTAGGATTTGCCGCAATGTCCGGCGCTGCGGAAAGGGCGAGAGTTACCTTAAAGGTTTCACTGCAGCTTATTTGAGAAACATTAATTTGTTTATTTGAATTTGTAATACCCATATTTTTGCCTCCGATTTCATATCTATCTAAAAGGAAGAATTACCTTCCTCATTTACAGAATATGTAACGGGACGGATATGGATACAGAATGAGATGCTTCTTACTGTTGTCCAGGTAAAAAAACGTAGGTGTCAAAGTTGGATAAAATTACCTAAAACGCCTTTTTTTATGGACGGAAAGAAAAAATAGCGTTATACTAACTGGTATACGGCGGCATCGTAGACCGGCGGCAATGCGGCAGACGGCAAAATAGGCAGTGTTTGTCAGTTTGGATACGAATATGTCCGTACACTAGTTAGAAAAATGGTCATAGACAGGAAGGAGAGAGCAGGATGAACGAACGGCTAATGAAACTTTTGAAAGGGCAGATGGCATCCTCTGTGTTTTATATTGTGTTGGGTCTCTGTCTTGTACTCATGCCCGTAAGAATGGTTGATGTTATATGTAAGGTTGTGTTCGGAATCGTTCTGATCGCGGCAGGATTGCATCACATTGTAATTTACGTGAAGGGAAAGGCAAACGCTACTTTGCTGGATATGTTTTCAGGAGTGCTGCTTTTGGTTTTAGGAGGTTTTCTGTTTTTTAATCCACAGATTGTTGTGAAGCTTCTTCCAGTTCTTTTGGGGGCTTTTGTCCTGATCGACAGTATCTGGACATTACAGGGCTGCGTACAGTTAAAAGGCAGAAACCGCTCAGAATGGCAGCCATTTACATTGATCAGCCTTATATTTGTAGTGCTGGGGATTGTTCTTGTGTTAAATCCTTTTTCCGCAGTAAAAACAACGGTGATCTTTGCAGGATGGATCCTTTTATGTAATGGAATTTTGGACATTGTATTTCTTATACCCCTGAAACGGGAACCCAAGGCAGAGACATCTTTAGAGCCGGAAGAAAGCGTTATGGTGCAGCAGACCCAGGTGGATGGTGAGGAAACCCAGGCTGACGGGCAGCAGGGGGAAGAGCTCAATGGGGAAACTCAGCCGGAAGAAACCGATGAGACAAAGAAGAAGGAAGAAAATCCTCAGACGGTTCAGACAGCAGGACTCCAGGAAACGAAAGCCACCTGGAATGGAGAGGTTTTGGAAGAGTGGAAAGATGATTAATATATTAAGGAAGTGAAGTATAAAAGGCAGGAGTGAAAGGATATAGAGGTGGTAAAATGAGGCAGTGTATGGATGCAGATAATCTGCACCGGAGATTAAAAAAGATTATTGGTCAGGTACAGGCTATTGACCGGATGATTGATGAGGATGTTCCCTGCGAAGATATTTTGTCTCAGATCAATGCAGCTAAATCAGCTCTTCATAAAGCGGGACAGGTGGTTTTGGAAGGACATATCAAGCATTGTGTCAGAGATGGAATAGAACATGGAGATCCGGACAAAACCATAGAAAGTTTTACAAAGGCAGTGGAACGTTTTGCAAATATGAAGTAAAAAATTTTAGAAAGGGATGTAGATACTGGAGAAAAGTATCTTATATCCCTTTTTATTTATTGTGGGAAAAATTTTCTTTCTAATTGACAACATATACCCCTATAGGTATAATAAACATATACCCCTATGGGTATAGAAGGGAGGAGAGAAAATGTTAACAGAAAAACTGGAGGAGATTCTGGAATGGGGCGGTACAAAAAGAGAGAGCGTACTCCTTGTAATATCAGGAATTGCACTGCTTGCCAGTATTTTAGGATTTGATCCTTTTCCTTTTCCCATTGCCTGGATCTCGATCATTTTGTGCGGGATTCCGATTATCTTAGAGGCGGTCATAGGTTTGATCACTGCCTTTGATATCAAGGCGGATGTGCTGGTATCTCTTGCGCTGATCGCTTCAGTATTGATAGGAGAAGAGTTTGCTGCCGGAGAAGTTGCATTTATTATGCAGTTGGGAGGCCTTTTAGAGGATCTTACTGTAGCGAAAGCAAGGGAGGGAATTGAAAAACTTGTACATTTGACACCTCAGACAGCAAGAGTGATAAAAAATGGAAAAGAAGAAATCGTTCCTGTCCAAAATGTACGGGCAGGAGAAATCCTGCGTGTTTTGCCGGGAGAGACTGTGCCTGTGGATGGAATCATTCTTTCAGGACAGACTTCTGTAAACCAGGCGGTTATGACTGGGGAATCCCTTCCTGTAGATAAGTCTGTTGGGGATGAGGTTTTAAGCGGTGTGGTAAACCAGTTTGGAAGCTTTGAGATGCAGGCGGTTAAAGTAGGGGAAGACAGTTCAATTCAAAGGATGATCCGTCTGGTCCAGTCGGCTGACGCAGGAAAAGCGAAAATTGTTGGTCTTGCGGATAGATGGGCTACGTGGATCGTGGTAATTGCATTGACAGCGGCTGCATTTACTTGGCTTTTGTCTGGGGAGATCATCCGGGCAGTAACGATCTTGGTTGTATTTTGTCCCTGTGCTCTGGTGCTTGCCACACCAACGGCAATTATGGCGGCCATTGGAAATGCTACAAAGCATGGATTTTTAGTGAAGGAAGGAGACTCCCTGGAACGGCTTGCGGCAGTTTCTAAGGTTGTGTTTGATAAGACAGGCACCCTTACGTATGGAACACCAGAAGTAGTATCTGTAGAAAGTCTGAGTCCTGGGTATTCACAAAAAGACATATATAGATTTTGTGCAGCGGCAGAACTGCATTCCGAACATCCTCTGGGAAAAGCTGTTGTCCGGTGTTATAAAAAAGAAATAGGCGATGAAATCTATAGAGCAGAGGAATTTAAAATGATTCCGGGAAGGGGTGTTTCCTGTAAAGTAAATAAAAAAGAGATTCTTGCCGGAAACAGGGAAATGCTTTTGGAACGGGGGATTGATGTTTCAAGGGAATATATGATACAGGCAGAAAAAAGTTTGCGGGAAGGGTGTACGGTGATTTATATATCTGTGGAAGGAATTTTCGCTGGATATGTTGTATTGTCGGATACTTTAAGAGAAGAAAGCGGAGAAATGATCCGAAAACTTTCCCAACTGAAGGTACAGCCGGTTCTTCTTACCGGGGATCATCAAAGTGCTGCAGATACTATAGCGGCCAAGCTTAAAATTCAGGAAATCCACGCCAATTGCCTTCCGGAAGACAAGCTTAAGTGGATAGAGAAATATCAGGAAGGCAGCTGCAAAGTCTGCATGATCGGAGATGGGGTTAATGATGCACCGGCATTAAAAAAGGCCAATATAGGGATTGCCATGGGCGGAGTCGGGAGCGATATTGCAGTGGATGCAGCGGATATTGCCCTGGTGGATGACGAGGTGAAAGAGCTGCCGCATTTAATCGCTTTGTCCAGAAGGATGATGACCACAATAAAATTTAATTTAAGTTTTTCCATGGGTTTAAATTTTTTATCCATTGTATTAGCCATTACCGGAATTTTAAATCCTGTAGCGGGCGCTTTGGTACATAATGCAGGCTCTATGGCAGTAATCGTAAATTCAGCGCTGCTGCTGAAATGGAAAAGTAGAAGAATATAATATTTCAAATAAAACCGGAGTTTATAAAAGAAGGACTCCGGTTTTGTTATGGGAAATTTTGGGTTTTAAAAGATGTGGGATGGGCAGGCAAGGGGGAAAGAGAATATCTTGTGAATCAGTTGGGGAAGGATTATAATAGGCCCAAGATAAAGACAATGGGCGAAAAGAGGTGAATCTATGCGGATAAAATCAAAGGATATTGCTAAGGCTTTAAATATTTCCCCGGCTACGGTATCCCTTGCTTTAAACGACAGGGCAGGAGTGAGTCCCGCCACCAGAGAAAAGGTACTTTCTTATATCCGTGAAAAAGAGGAGGAGGAAAGGCGTTTTGCAGTACAGTCCCCAAAAGACAGGCAGGGGACAGTAGTCATGATCAATTATATTAAGAACGGCATTATCATGAACCGTGGAGAGAAACGTTATCCTGTAATGGAAGAGATTGAAAAAACTGTAAATCACGCCGGATATCGGTTTGTCTATCTCACCTTTCAGGAAAGAGTCCAGGAAATACATTCTTTGATCAGGGAATGCAGACGGCTTGAGGCAAAGGGAATCTATATTATGGCGGCAGAGATGACAAAGGCGGACATCTACCCTTTTTTGGAGCTGAAAGTTCCTATCGTTACCGGAGACAATTTGTTTTACGAGGAGGGGATCGACAGTTTTCTCATCGACAATCGGGAAGGAATCCGAAGGGGAGTGGATTATCTGGTGGACAAGGGGCACAGCCACATTGTCTATCTGGCAGAAAACATTGATATTTTTAATTTTATAGAGAGACGGGAGGCCTTTGTGCTGGAGATGGCAAAGCGGCAGTGTGGGGATGCAACGAATCGCATACGGCACTTAGGCAGCAGTGTGGATGAGGTGTATGCTTCCATGCGACGGTACCTGGATGAGGGGATCAAAGGGACTACGGCGTTTATCCTGGAAAGTTCTGTGATCTCTCTGGGAGTGAGTAAAGCGCTGCTGGAACGCAGAATACGTATCCCAAGGGATATTTCGCTGCTGGGTTTTGACGCCCTTCCTCCGGTCAGTCTTCTTGGAATCCAGCTTACTTTGATCAAAGGAACTCATTCCAAGCGTCATCTGGCGGCGGTTCGGCATCTTCTCCGGCATATGGAAGATGAAAACGAGGAAATCATGCGGGTGTATTATAAGGCCAGGCTTTTAAAAGGGGACAGTGTATTTGACAAAAGCCGGTATATCTACTAAAGGGAATTTAAACGTTTATTTAAAGAAAATTTAAATGGACTGTATAATTGCACAAAATTTTCCTTTCTATTTTCCCTAATCTGCACAAAAAATCTCGGAAAGTTAGAAAAATGGGAAGGGGATTGAGGGGATAAAAAAATCATGGTAAGGTGGTCACATAAAAGAAGCGCGCTTTTAAGGGAAAAGAAAGAATCTACCATATTGGAGGGAAAATCATGGCAAAGAAGGATTATTCACAGTTGTCAAAAGACATTGTGAAATATGTAGGCGGAAGCGAGAATGTAGCGTCGTTTTTTCACTGTGCCACTCGCCTTCGGTTTAAGGTGAAGGATAATTCCAGAGTGGATAAACAGAATTTAAGTCAACTGTCCGGTGTGATCACGGTTTTGGACAGCGGCGGCCAGATTCAGGTAGTGATCGGAAATCATGTTTCTGATGTGTACGAAGCTATTTTAAAGAATACGGATTTAAAGGCAGAGACACAGGCGGAAACAGCAGAAAGTACAGGGAAAAAGAACCCTCTGAATACTTTTATGGAAACAATTTCCGGTATTTTTGCACCAGTGCTGGGAGCGATGAGCGGGGCCGGTATGTTAAAAGCCCTTTTGATCCTGTGTACTACTTTTGGCTGGCTGACTACGGATATGGGCACGTACCGTATCCTTTATGCGGCGGCGGACGGCGTATTTACTTTTATTCCGGTATTTCTTGCCTTTACGGCGGCTAAGAAATTTAATGCCAATCAGTTTGTATCTGTAGGAATTGCTGCGGCGCTTTTATATCCGGACCTTACGGCAGCCTATTCTGCAGGAGAGGCGCTGACTTTTCTAGGGATTCCGGTAGTTCTGGTAAGCTATACCTCTTCTGTTATCCCTATCATTATTTCCGTGTATGCTTTGTCAAAGCTGGAAAAGGGCTTAAAGAAGATTGTTCCTACAGTCTGCAAAACTTTCTTAACTCCGCTGTTAAGCCTTTTGATCATGGTACCGGCTACTTATCTGATCATTGGACCAGTGGCAGACACTGCAGGAAAGCTTCTGGCATCCGGCTATACAGGACTGGTATCCTTAAATCCGGTGATCGCAGGAGGAATCCTGGGCCTGATCTGGCCGGCGGCTGTTATGTTCGGCGTACACTGGGGATTCGTTCCGATTGTTATGAATAACATAGCCGAGTATGGAAGAGACACATTATTTGTTATTACCGGGCCCAATAATATGGCCCAGGCCGGCGCGACTTTAGGCGTATTTTTAAAGACCAAAAATAAAGAGATAAAAGAGCTGGCTGGTCCGGCAGCACTTTCCGCAGTTCTTGCGGGTATTACAGAACCGGCTATTTACGGCGTGACTCTTCGGTTTAAAAAGCCGTTCTTTATCGGCGCAGTCTTTTCTGGAATTGCAGGTGCTATCGTAGCGGCAGCAGGAACAGGCGCCCCTACTCTTTTAGGTACCAGCCTTCTGACGCTTCCGGGCTATATAGGCGTTGGCTTTGTGGGATTTTTGATCGCCTGCGCCATTGCATATTTCGGAGCGGCTATTGTGACTTACTTCTTTGGTTACAGCGATGATATGCTTCCAAAGCCGGCAGTACAGGAATCTGCAAAAGAGGAAGGCACCGCTCATAAAGATGAGACAATTTTAGCTCCTGCAAACGGGAAAGCAGTTCCTTTAGCAGAGGTTAAGGATGAGGCTTTTGCTGGTGAAGTTTTAGGAAAGGGTGCAGCGATCATTCCCGAGGATGGCAATATATGTGCTCCATGTGACGGAGAAGTCACTGTAATGTATCCTACAGGACATGCAGTAGGCCTTATGTCCGAGAACGGGGCTGAAATTTTGATCCATATCGGGATGGACACAGTATCTCTTAATGGGAAATGTTTTTCTGTCCAGGTTAAGGAAGGGCAGAAAGTAAAGGCTGGAGACCTTTTGGTTAAAGCGGATCTGGAAGGAATTAAGGCAGCAGGACTGGATATTACAACGCCGGTGGTGATTACAAATACCGAAGATTACCTGGAGATCCAGATGGCTTGTAAAGGAGATGTGACAAAGGGAACTGCAATGATAAACTGTGTATCCAGATAAAGCAGCCTAAAAAATGGAAAGCAATGGGAGGAAGACCAGGTGGGAAGACTGGAAGTAGATAAAAATAAAAGCAATTTTCTTTTGGACGGAAAGCCGTTCTTCTATCTGGGAGACACCATATGGAGTGCCTTTACCAATATTACAATGGAAGAATGGGAGTATTATTTAAGACGGCGTAAGGAACAGGGATTTACAGTCCTGCAGATAAATACCATGCCCCAGTGGGACAGATGTATGGCGGATACAGGATTTTATCCTTTTGCCACGGAAGACGGGCAGAAGTTTGATTTTACACGGTGGAATGATGCCTATTATGAAAATGCCAGAAAAATGTGCCGCATGGCTGTGGAAAAAGGATTTCAGCTTGCGTTGGTGGTGCTTTGGCTGAATTTCGTACCCGGCACCTGGGGAAGCAGGATGTGCGATATCAATATTATGCCGAAGACGTTTATTAAAGAATACACAGAACGGATACGAAAGGAATTTGATGAATTTCAGCCAATCTATGTTGTAAGCGGAGATACGGATTTTGATTCACCGGAGGCGGTTTCTTATTATAAAACAGCTTTGGACATTTTGTGTGAGCAGAGTCCGGATACCCTGAAAACCATGCATATAAAACGGGGCTATGACGTGATTCCGGAAGAATTTTTAGATAAGATGGATTTTTATATGTTTCAGTCCGGGCACAATAAGGCTGGACAGGACATGGCATACAGACTTCCTCTTAGCTTTTTAAAGAAATATCCGAAAAAACCCATGGTTAATGCAGAACCGTGCTATGAACAAATGGGGTACAGCAGGAAAGTTTACGGCAGGTTCCAGGATGAAGATATCCGCAGGGCTGCATGGAGCAGCCTTCTTTCCGGAGCCTGCGCAGGTGTGACCTACGGCGCTCACGGCGTCTGGAACTGGCAGAAGGTAAATAAGCCCAAAAATCCGATTTTAGGAGAAGGGTTTGACGCGCCGTTTCCCTGGGAGGAGGCACTTGCCTTTCCAGGAGCCTGGGATTATGGATTTATCCGCAGCTTCTTAGAGGAACGTAATATACAGGAGCTGGTTCCCGCCAACGAGCTGCTGGAAAATAATGGAGAGGAGATCCGCATGGCAGGGACGGCAGAGGGGACGCTGCTTCTCTACCTTCCCCACAGCACCAGAGTAAAAATAAAAAAAGAGCTTCCTGACTGTAAAGTAAGGGCATTTGACCTGGATACGGGAAGGACTGCATGGGTGGACTGTCAGGTACAAAGCGGGTATACAGTGGTGGAAATGCATCCGTTTTACCGGGATGCAGTGCTCGTTATAGAATAAACGGCGCCCTTATTGAGGTCAGGAAATTTTCTGAAACAGAATAAACAGGCAAAAAACGCTGGATTTTTTCCGGCGTTTTTTAATTGATATTTTTTAAAAGGAGAATCCTTTTTTCTTTTTGTTCCGTTATAAATAATATAAGACGTCTTAGTTTGCCAACCATCAAGTTGCATAATGGGAAGGGACATGATAAGATAAGGCCATGGCTCTAGAGAAAAATGATGGAATTGTGATTATGGATTTTTCCGGAATTTACAGGCAGGAACGCTTCCACGAGGGAAAAGAAGCACACTGGGTGGAGGTACAGGGACTTCCCGGAAGCAACTGCTACTGCGATGGAGAGGCGATGGCTGTTCTTCGCGAAAAAATAGAAAAATTTCCGGCACAGGGGATTCATTTCATTGATTCCGGGAATTATCATTATATGAGCCGGATCTGGCTTGAGAAGATACAAGAGCCATTCCGGCTTCTTTTATTTGACAATCATACGGATATGCAGCCCCCGGCATTCGGAGGGATTTTATCCTGCGGCGGGTGGGCGGCAGATAGTCTTCGCGAGCTTCCTTTTCTTAAAGAAGTGGTGCTTATAGGTCCGTCCAAAGAGGACTTTGCCGAAGTGGAACCTTCCTATCAGGAGAAAGTGCGGTTTTACGCAAAAGAAGAGCTGCAGGCAGATTCCGGAGAAAATCTATATGATTTTTTGCGCAGACTTCCTTTAGAACTTCCTTTATACATTTCCATAGATAAGGATATCCTCTGTAAAGAGGACGCCTCTGCCACCTGGAGCCAGGGGGATATGAGACTTCAGGCTCTATTAAACGGTCTTAAGATCCTGCTGGACCGGGCGGAGGAAGAAAAAGGAATCCTTCTGGGTGTGGATATCTGCGGAGAGTGTGATCCGGCCTTCCCGGAAGGAAATGAGAAAAATGACCGGGCAAACGAGGCTCTTTTAAAGCTGTTAAGGAGGCGGGAGAAAGATGAAAAATGAGTTGTTTACCATAGGCCCTTTTACTGTATATGGATATGGGACAATGATCGCTCTGGGAGTCCTTGCTGCTTATCTTACAGCTGAGTATCGGGCAAGGAAGCAGAAGCTGCCCTATGAGCATGTGTTCTTTCTGGTGATCTGGTGTGTGATCGGAGGGCTTGCTGGAGCGAAACTTTTATTTTGGATCACAGAGTGGAAGAGACTTCTTGCGGACCCGGGCTTTGCCATCCGCACATTTGGGGATGGTTTTGTGGTATATGGAGGAATTCTGGGAGGGATTCTTACAGGATATATATACTGCAGAATCAAAAAACTTGTTTTTTTACAGTTTTTTGATCTGGTTATGCCGTCCATAGCGCTTGCCCAGGGAATCGGGCGGATTGGATGTCTTTTGGCTGGATGCTGCTATGGGAAAGAAACGGACTCTTTTTTATCCATCACTTTTCAGAATTCTGATTTTGCACCGAACGGGGTGACTCTGATCCCCACACAGATTTATGCAAGCCTGCTGGATTTTCTGCATTTCGGCATCCTGCTTTTTATTGCAAGGAGGAAAAAGGCAGATGGAGAGGTTGCCGCCTGTTATCTTTTATTTTACAGCGCAGGCCGCTTTATCCTGGAATTTTTCCGGGGAGACCTTATAAGGGGCAGTGTGGGGATTTTGTCTACCTCTCAGTTTATCAGCATTTTTACCGGAATAGGAGGGCTTGTGATGCTGCTTTGGGTTCTTGGAAGGAATAAAAAGCAGAAAGAGGCATAGTCTTGTAAAGACTATTTCCGAAAGGATGCGGCTGATGTTTAGAGAAGAGGATTATGAGACGTGCTGTCTTAGGATGCAGGAGGAAGAGCTTGCCCCTGCCCAGGATGAAAGATATCAGAGTTTTATTGTAAAATATAACCAGAATGTATATGGAACGGGGATATATACCTCAGACAGTCTGTTTCAGGTGATCAACGACTATTTTGCCATTGTATACACGCCTCTGGAAAACGGAAACGGGCTGGAGCTTACCAGCTATTCCTACAATTCAATACCAAAATGTTATACCTATATGGATACAGAAGCCCTGAATGCTTCCGGAGTTACCAGGCTTCATGAGCACCCTTATTTAAGGCTGCGGGGAAAGGGAACGGTGGTGGCTGTGATCGATTCGGGGATTGATTACACCAACCCGGTATTTCAGGACGGAAATGGAAGCAGGGTTCTGTGTTTATGGGATCAGACGATCCCGGGAAAAGGAAATGAAGGGGTGCCTTTTGGACGGGTGTTTACCAAAAAAGAGATAGACGAGGCGCTTTCCTCTGAGGATCCTCTGTCTGTTGTGCCTTCTATGGATACCAACGGGCATGGGACTATGGTGGCAGGTGTGGCTGCAGGGAGCAGAGTGGAGGAGGAAGACTTTTCCGGGGCTGCCCCGGAAGCATCTCTCATTGTCGTCAAGTTAAAGCAGGCAAAGAATTACCTGAGAGATTTTTATCTGCTTCCCTCAAATGCAGAAATTTTCCAGGAGGATGATATTATGCTGGCGCTTTCCTTTGCCATGGAACAGGCAAAGGAGTATCGTATGCCTCTTTCTGTCTGTTTAGGACTGGGAACAAGCCAGGGCGCTCATTTAGGGTACAGCCCTTTAAGCCAGTTTGCAAGCAGTACAGCCAGTTTTTCACAAAATTCCATTTCTATTGCAGCGGGAAATGAAGGAATGGCACGCCATCATTTTGAGGGCAATATTGAAAAAGGAGCAGGTGAGGTGACGGCGGAACTGCGGATCGGGGAGGATACAAGGGGATTTACCATGGAACTATGGGGAGAACCTCCTGAAAGTTATCAGATTACCATACAGTCTCCTACAGGAGAAAACCTTGAAGTAAGTACAGCGGTGAAAGCGGCCGAACAGGAATTATCCTTTGTTTTTGTTGAAACAAAGATCCTGGTGAATTACATTGCCATCGAGAGGCAGTCAGGGAATTCTCTTGTTTTTTTTCGCTTTTTACATCCGGCTGCAGGATTGTGGAGGATAAAAGTAAGAGGGGGAAACAGGGAGGGTTCCAGATTCCATATCTGGCTGCCGGTAAAAGGTCTGCTGCCGGAAGGAACGTATTTTCTCCAATCATCCCCTTATTATACGGTGACTTCTCCCGGGGATTCTCTGGAATGTATGACTGTTACTGCATACCAGTACCGGGATAACAGTCTTTTTCTTGAAGCAAGCAGAGGCTTTACTCCCATCGGAAGTGTGAAGCCTAACTTTGCGGCGCCGGGGGTGGGAATCCGTGTTCCGCTCCTAAAGGGAGGTTTCGGGGAGGCTTCGGGAAGCAGTCTCGCGGCGGCGGCAACGGCCGGGATTGCGGCGCTTATGTTTGAATGGGCAGTCATTCGGGAAAATGAACCTTTTTTTTCGGGAAACAGTGTAAAAAATTATCTCCAAAGCGGTGCCCGCAGAGACGAAGGGGTTGTTTATCCAAATCCGGAATGGGGATATGGCAGAGTTGATCTGTATCATACTTTTGAATTGCTGACCTGATAAGGGAAAAACATATTAAATTACAAAAAAAATTTGACCGCCTAATTGTTTTTGTAAGCTATTTTTGCTATACTGTATTTACCTGATATCTCTGTAGGGCTAAGGGATAGCCGGCAAGCATCAGACGGGATTTTACAAGGGGTCTCTTTATTTGCGTAACGGGGTGCCAAAAAAGAGAGCAGGTATGCTGGCTGCATACAGGGGATATCGCAGATAGATATACAGCAGTTATATTACGGAAAAGGGGAGCGGGTTTTGGGCTCATGGCAGGGAAACGAGGCTGCTGGAGAAAAAACAATTGGGAGGCTTTTATGAAAAGAGGAAGCATTTTTGAAATGGATGGGATTCCCCGCATAGGGGAAGCGCTTCCACTGGCTCTGCAGCATGTGGTAGCCATGATCGTAGGCTGTGTCACCCCGGCGATCATCGTGTCCGGCGCGGTCAGCGGAGGAGGACTAAGCAACAGCGACCAGGTCATCCTGATCCAGGCGGCGCTTGTGGTAGCGGCACTTTCTACACTGATTCAGTTATTTCCCATTGGAAAGGGCAAATTTCGTATCGGTTCCGGCCTGCCTGTGATCATGGGAGTAAGCTTTGCCTATGTGCCCAGTATGCAGGCGATTGCTGAAGGATACGGGGTATCGACGATCTTAGGCGCACAGGTGGTAGGCGGAATAGTTGCCATAGTGATGGGACTTTTGGTCAAACAGATCCGTGTTTTCTTTCCGCCGCTGATCACGGGAACGGTGGTATTCACTATCGGTTTATCCTTGTATCCTACCGCTATTAATTATATGGCAGGAGGCACTGGAAGTGAAGATTATGGTTCCTGGCAGAACTGGCTGATCGCGTTTTTGACCCTTGCGGTAGTAACGGTCCTGAATCATTTTGGCAAGGGGATCTGGAAACTGGCATCCATACTGATCGGGATTATTGTAGGTTATGTGATCGCCATACCCTTTGGAATGGTGGATTTTTCCAGTGTAGGAGAGGCTGGGCTGATACAGTTTCCAAAACTTTTCCATTTTGGGATACACTTTGAGATCTCTGCCTGCGTGGCTATAGGAATTTTGTTTGCCATTAATTCCATTCAAGCCATTGGGGATTATTCAGCTACTACGATCGGCTCTATGGACCGTACCCCTAAAGATGAGGAATTGCAGAATGGAATCGTGGCATATGGAATCACGAATATAATAGGAGCTGCGTTAGGCGGCCTTCCTACTGCTACATACAGCCAGAATGTGGGAATTGTGACCACAACCAAAGTAATTAACCGATGGGTGCTTGGTCTTGCGGCGGTTATCTTAGGAGTGGCGGGCATCGTGCCGAAGTTTTCTGCCGTTCTTACGACGATTCCTCAGTGTGTTTTAGGCGGCGCCACGGTATCTGTATTTGCTTCTATTGCCATGACGGGAATGAAACTTGTGGCATCGGCAGAGATGGATTACCGAAATTCTTCTATCGTAGGTCTTGCGGCAGCACTTGGAATGGGAGTATCCCAGGCGACAGCGGCGCTTGCCACATTTCCGGACTGGGTGACTACAATTTTCGGAAAATCACCGGTGGTTCTTGCCACGCTTATAGCAGTTCTCCTGAATATAGTCCTGCCTAAAGCCAGAGTGGAGGCAAAAGAGGAGGAACAGAGAAAAAAAACGGTGAAAAAGAAATTAGAAAAGGACAGGGAAGAATTACACAGATAAATATAAAAAACTCCGGGCGGAAATTTCTGTCCCGGAGTTTTTTAGTGGCCAGAGGGTAAATCTTACTTTCGATAAACAAAGGCGGGAAGCCCGTCCCTGCCAAGAGGAACGTCTGCTTTGCCCTGAATAAGAGGAAGGGCGTACTGGATAAATTCCTGAGTCACATCCGAGCCGTCAGGGGTGATCCAGCAGGCAGGAAATTGTTTCTCTGCATTGCAGATGGCATTTACATCCTTAAGGCAGCATTTTACAAGATAATTGCCCTGTTCATCCTGGGTACGGAGGAAGGAGACCATTTTTCCTGTTTCGCCTTTAAGGGCGGCCTGTACGCCGTAAACTCCCGCCTGTATGGCTTCTTTCTGGTCCGTGGCGGAGAGAAGGGAACAACTGCAGCGCTGGTTTACATTCAGCTCAACGGAGCGCGCCTTTGCCCCCAGACGTTTCCGTACAAGATTTTCCAGGTATTTTCCACATCCGGTGAGCATCTTATGTCCGAAGGAATCAACTCCCACAGAAGTATCATATTCGCAGATAAAAGTTCCGTTTTTGTCATGAATGCCTTCTGAAACACAGACGACTATGCTGCAGCTTTTAAAAAAAGCCTGCTGGATCCTTTCAAGAAAGGCATCTGTGTCAAAGGGGATTTCCGGAAGGTAGATGAAAAAAGGATTATCTCCAGGATATTTCCGGGCGAGGGCACTGGCTGCGGTTAACCAGCCCGCGTGACGCCCCATGATCTCCACGATAGTGACAGACTTTTTTTCATATACACTGGCATCCAGAACGATTTCCCGAACAGTGGAAGCAACATATTTAGCTGCGCTTCCATAGCCGGGCGTATGGTCAGTGTGAACAAGGTCATTGTCAATGGTTTTAGGCAGGCCGATCACACGGATCGTACTTTGGATACTGGCTGCATATCTGGAAAGTTTGCTTACTGTGTCCATGGAGTCATTCCCGCCGATATAGAAAAACCAGCCGATATTCATTTCCTCAAATTTCTGGAATAAGAGAGGATAGACCGGATCTTCTAAAGATTCCGGAAGTTTATAGCGGCAGGAACCAAGGTAAGCGCCGGGTGTGTGTTTCAGCCAAGACAGCTTTTCGCTGGGAATGGCTTCTTTAAAATCTAAAAAGGCACCCTTTAAAAAGCCTTCAATGCCATTGACCATTCCATATACCCGCCCGATTTCTTCCGGATGTGCCAGCCCTTCACGGATCACTCCGTAAAGGCTGCTGTTAATGACTGCTGTAGGACCTCCGGACTGCCCCACGATCAGATTCTTTTTTGCCATAAATACCTCCTTGTGCTTTATGTTAAAAATATTTTACTGATAATCATTGGGGTTTGCAATAAAAAACCAGAAAAATAATATTATGATATAAAATTCACAAAGATTTAAAAAGGATATCTTAAAAAGAATGATAAGAAAATAGAAAATTTCGACAATATCAGATAACATTTGGGCTAAAACATTGACAAATACAAAAAACAGGAATATAATATAAATATCATCATAAAATAAAGAAAAGAGAAAATGACGCGGGGTGGAGCAGTCTGGAAGCTCGTCGGGCTCATAACCCGAAGGCCGCAGGTTCAAATCCTGCTCCCGCTATTGATTTTTAGAAAAAAGATCTGGAGGAAATTTTCCAGGTCTTTTCTTTTTGACCGGGGGGCTTTTATTTTCTATGGAAAGTTCAGAAAAAAGACTGGATTTTCCATGTTCCGGATTTATGGGAAATGGTATAATAAAGCAACTTATAATTAAAAGAAAATGATAAGTTGGAGGGTTTGGAAAAATGAAAGAATGGAGTGGAAAATGGATACGTCCTGAAAAGGACATGGGGGATATCTGTCCGGTATTTCAAAAGAAATGGAAGACAGAAAGACCAGTAAAATCGGCGGTGCTTTATCTGACTGCGCTGGGTGTTTATGAGGCAAGGTTAAACGGCAGCCGTGTAGGAGAGTATGTGCTTGCTCCGGGCTGGACTGTGTACGAAAAACGTCTGCAGTACCAGAAATACGACGTGACAGGATTACTGAAAGGAGAAAATGAACTGACGGTTACCCTGGGAAAGGGATGGTACAGTTCCAGTATGCCTGGATGGCAGATGACTGAGGACAGGATCCGGAGGATGAACCGAAGGACAGGACTCCTTGGGGAGCTTTCGCTGACCTATGAGGATGGAACAAAGGAGAGCATCCCTACAGACAGCACATGGTGCTGTGCAGAGAGCCAGATCCGTTTCAGCGAAATCTATGATGGAGAAACTTTTGACGCGTCTTATTCTGTAGATGGATGGGTGCAGGCAGCAGAGTTTGACGGACCCTGGGATATCCTGATCCCCCAGGAGGGTGAGGAAATTCGGGAAATGGAGAGGGTAGGAGCAAAATCTGTTTTCACCACTCCCGCAGGAGAAAGGGTAGTGGATTTCGGTCAGGAAGTAACGGGATATGTGGAATTTACTGTAAATGCAAAAGCAGGAGAGCGGGTAAAGATCCTTCATGGAGAAGTGCTGGATCAAAATGGAAATTTCTACAATGCAAATTACCGCAGCGCCAAGGCAGAGCTTGTCTATACCTGTAAAGACGGCCTGCAGACCTGGCATCCGCAGCTTACCTTTTTTGGCTTCCGTTACATAAAGCTGGAAGAATTTCCAGGAGAGGCAAAGCCGGAACAGTTTTCCGCGATCGTGGTATATTCAAATATGAAACAGACCGGACGGCTTCGCTGCTCAGATGCAGGGCTGAACCAGCTCTTTTCCAACATCTTCTGGGGACAGAAGGGCAACTTTGTGGATGTACCTACAGACTGCCCTCAAAGAGACGAGAGGCTTGGATGGACAGGGGATGCCCAGGTGTTTATCAAAGCTGCCAGCTATAATTACGATACAGAGAAATTTTATAAAAAATGGCTTCATGATCTTGCGGCAGAGCAGAGAAGTGACGGAGCTGTGGGACAGGTAATTCCGGATTATCTTCCGGATGGAGCACCAAGCGCTGCCTGGGGGGATGCGGCTGCGATCTGTCCGTGGCAGGTGTATCTTACCTACGGTGATAAAGAGGTACTTAAAGACCAGTTTGAAAGCATGAAGAAATGGGTGGACTATATTACCGGTGCTACGAAAGACGAATATCTTTGGACCGGGGGAGAGCATTTCGGGGACTGGCTGGGACTGGACGCTCCGGTGGGAAGTTATAAGGGATCTTCCCGGGAGGATTTTATTGCCTCTGCATTTTATGCATATTCCACAGAGCTGGTGATCAAGGCAGGAAAGGTGCTGGAGGAAGATGTGTCCGCCTATGAAGCTTTATATCAGAAGATTGTGGAGACTTTCCGGAAAACGTATCCGGTTTATAAAACACAGACAGAGTATATTCTTGCAATCTGGTTTAATCTGGCTTTGGACAAGCAGAAAGCGGCAGATGAACTGGCAGATTTGATCCAGAAGGACGGATGCCAGATGCGCACCGGTTTTGTAGGTACTCCTTACATCCTTCATGTTCTGAGCAGATACGGTCATACAAAGCTGGCTTACACGCTGCTTCTTAGAAAGGAATATCCTTCCTGGCTGTATTCTGTAGAAAAAGGCGCCACGACGATCTGGGAGCACTGGGATGGAATCATGGAGAATGGAGAATTTTGGAGTACGGATATGAACTCCTTTAACCATTATGCTTATGGGGCTGTCGCAGACTGGGTATATGAGGAGGCAGCAGGAATCCATGTACTGGAAGACGCGCCTGGATTTGAAAAAATTCATATTGAGCCAAAGGCGGATGAACGGCTGGAATGGCTGGAAGCATCCATCCAGACCAGGAAAGGACTGGTAAAATCCCGCTGGACCTGGCAGGATGGGCGGATTAAATACGAGATTACTACGCCGTCTGAAAGTACGATCTGCATTGGGGAAAGGACAGAGCATGTAAAACCTGGAAAATATACGTTTTGGGGATAAAATGTAAGCGGAAAAGGAAAAATCCGGCTCCTGTCCCTAAGACCAGGGATTGGGGAAAAGGAAATCATAATTTCCCTTAAATGTGAAAATAACACAGTGAGATAACAAAAAAACGGAATCTTTTGGAAGTATGAAAACTTTAAAAGATTCCGTTTTTGTTATTTTAGGTATAGTCAGGCTTACAAGGGGAGCTGTCTGGGGCAGTATACTCAGGGTAGTAATATTTGACTGCCTGGGAAAGAAGTTCTGATATCTGTTCATAGTCATTTTGTGTGATCGTATCTATTCCTTCGGGATGAAGTTCCTGATATACTTGGAGTTTTTTAAACGTATCGTAGACCAAATGCGATTCCCCCTTGTCAGTTTACAGTGGTATCGGTTGATGATATAATTATATACTCAAAAATGAAAAAATAAAAGGTAAATACCGACTATAAATATTTTATCAATTCCAATATACTAAGTATCATGTTGCCAAAGGAGCCGGGGAAAAGCTGTGAAGTAGATTCCCATCAGGTTTCAGGAAAACCAGAAAAACGGGACCGTATCCAGACTATGATGTCGTTTATACATGAAAATTACAGTGAAAAGCTTACTCTGGAAGATATCGCCGGTTCGGCGCTGATAAGCAAGAGAGAGTGTCTGCGCTGCTTTCAGGAAGCAATTCACAAATCCCCTTTTGCCTATCTTAAGGAATACCGCATTGAGATGGCGGAAAAGCTGCTGAAGACTACGTCGCTTTCTGTTATGGAGGTGGGACTGCGTGCAGGCTTTTCCAATAACGCCTATTTTGGAAAAACCTTTAAAGAAATGACAGGCAAGACATCAGGCGAATACCGGAAATCCTGTCCGGTTACGGATAAAAAAGGAAAGAAACCAGGTATCTGAAACCGGAAACAGGTTGCAAGAAACAATGCCTGTTATTATAATGAAACAAAGGAGTGGAATTATGGGAGAAAGAAGAAAAGAAAAAAAGAAAAAAAGCAAGGCGGGAGATGTGCTTTTAAGTCTGGTACTTGTGCTGGCTATCGGAATCTTTTGCTATGCTGCATATAACTTATACCATATCTATACAGAGTATAAAAAGGGAACAGACGAATATAACCAGATCGAACAAATGGCAGTTACAGAGCGGGACCCGGATAGCGCAGAGCCGGCTGGCCCTGAGAATACCCTGACACCGCCCATTGATGTGGATTTCGCCTCACTTAAGAGCGTAAACGATGATGTAGTAGGATGGATCTACATAGAAGCCCTTGACGGTATAAGCTACCCTGTGGTCCATGGAACAGACAATGAAGAATACCTTCATACTACATATGAAGGAAATTATAATTTCGCCGGGACAATCTTTGTGGATTATGAGAACAGCGGGGATTTCAGCGACTGCAATACACTGGTGTACGGACATAATATGAAAAACGGTTCTATGTTCGGAAATCTGAAAGATTTTGTACAGAATGAGGAAACCTATAAAAAGAGTAAGTATTTCTGGATCCTCACCCCTCAGAATAATTATCGCTACGAGATCATTTCTGCATATACAACCTCGGTAAACAGTGACACATATACATTGTTTAAAGGGCCGGGAGAAGAATTTACAGAGTATTTAAATAAGATCGTAAGCTATTCAGAAATTGAGACGACGCCTGGAGAGCTGACGGTTCAGGACAGGATTGTAACTTTGTCAACCTGTACAGGAAATGAGGCGACACGCTTCGTAGTACAGGGAAAGCTTTCAGATACCCTGCCCGTGCAGCAGAGCTGAGTTTTTAAATATAGGCAGGCGAAGATTTATAGAGCAGATTTTACTGATAAATAAAAAAGGGAGGGACTTTTTATGGAACAGGAGATTGCAAGGCTTCAGGAAATTATTGATGCGCACGATAATATCGTTTTCTTTGGAGGGGCGGGAGTATCTACAGAGAGCGGGATACCGGATTTTCGTTCTAAGGACGGGCTGTATAATCAAAAATATGATTTTCCTCCGGAAACGATTTTAAGCCATACGTTTTTTATGCACCATCCAGAGGAGTTTTATCGATTTTATCAGGACAAGATGCTCTGCGATACCGCCAAGCCTAACGCTGCCCATCTGAAACTGGCAGAGCTTGAAAAGACGGGTAAGTTAAAAGCAGTAATCACCCAGAATATCGATAATCTTCACCAGATGGCAGGAAGCAGGAAAGTGCTGGAGCTTCATGGGAGTGTATACAGGAATTACTGTATGAAATGCGGAAAGTTTTATGACTTTTCTTATATGAAAAATTCCCAGGGTGTTCCCCGCTGTACCTGCGGAGGGATGATTAAGCCGGATGTGGTCTTATATGAGGAGGGGCTTGACGGGAATATTTTAAATGAATCTGTCCGGGCAATTTCCAATGCCCAGGTGCTGATCATCGGAGGAACTTCCCTTGCCGTTTATCCTGCGGCAAGCCTGATCGATTATTTTCGGGGAGAATACCTGGTAGTGATAAATAAAGCCCCCACTCCCAGGGACAGATATGCAAAGCTTCTTATACAGGCACCTATCGGAGAGGTGTTTTCAAAACTTGTTGTGAGAGGAGAGTAGACTATGGGACTTCTCTATGAAATCGGAGATATTGTTACATTAAAAAAAGTACATCCCTGTGGAAGCAAAGAATGGGAAATCCTTCGTGTGGGAGCGGACTTTCGTCTGAAATGTACCGGCTGCGGCAGGCAGATCATGGTTCCCAGGACTATGGTGGAAAAAAATACAAAGAATTTAAAAAAACCGGAAAAATAGCATAAGAAATACCGGCTTTATTTTAGTTAAACACTTAAAGAAAAAGAGGGGGAATGGTTATGGAGCTGAAAAAAGTTACAGACAGAGTATGGATTTCTTCTTTTGAAGAGGAGAGGGACCGCCCGGCTCTTGGCTACATATATGGAGAGAAATACAGGCTTGCAGTGGACGCGGGACATTCCAAATTGCATGTAGAGGAATTTTACGCCCTGCTTAAGGAAAAAGGGCTGCCCCTTCCGGATTTTACGGTTTTGACACACTGGCACTGGGACCATACCTTTG
>CALIZJ010000305.1 GCA_938028845.1 uncultured Blautia sp. | reverse complement strand
AAAAACAAAAGCTCACCCACCGCCTCCCCGGCTCCTGCCGGTGTAGAGGGATTATGTCCGATCATGGAAGATTCCGTAATAATGGTTTCTGTGATGGTCTCCATCGCTGTATCACCAATTACCGGCGCGGCTTCATTTAACCGCACTAAATCCAAAGCGCTCATAGGCTGACGGATCGCATCCATGGCATCTAAAAGCGCCGCCTTGATCCCCATAACATTGGGAAGGGTTCCCTTGGTTCCGGTGGTCATACGGGAAGCGCTGGAGAGGAAACAGAAAGATCCGTCCTCCCTCACGCCCCCGATACATACTTCAGTTGTGGAATTTCCTATATCAACACCTGCAATCAGTTTCAAAGAAGAATTCCCCTTTTTTCGTATATTTCAGCAGCTTCCAGCACCAGTTTCGCACAATGAGGCGCCTGGTACTTTTCCAACAGTTCTTTTGCCATAAGCAGCAATTCCTGCTTTGTGGAACGGTTGGGGCGAAGCTTATTGTACATATTTAAGATTACATCGTCCGGAACATTTACAAGCTCTGACGCCCTCTGGAAATTTGCTTCCATCTGGGGGTTGTCTGCCTCGGCTGCCACCTGTCCCTGACGTTTCAGCATTTCTGCTGATATTTTTATATCTTCGGCAGTTACATTTCCGCGTTTCACTTCATCCAGAGTAATCTGGGAAAGCTTTTTCCCGGTCTTAGATGTAATGGTATCCGCTTCATGCTGCCCTAATGGATAGTTGCTCATCTTGCGCCCTCCCATACGATCATTCCCATATCCGGGTCAAGCTGCTCTGTCTCAATAATATGCATCAGTGCCGCTTTTACCTGATACTTCGCACGCACCATAGGGTCATTGGTACACTCCACAGGAGTTACCTTCTCCCCTTTCACATATTTTGCCGCGTTTTGTCCCACCTTGCGGTAGGTGTCCAAATCCATAAGCGGTGCCTGCGGAAACAGTTCCAGGTTAGAAAGTGGGTAAAGATCCTTTTGGTGGATCACTGTGGTTCCTTTTGACTGCAGTCCGATGCCGATACCAGACCCGGAAAGCTTGGCTGCCTGAAGGCCCATAAAAGCCACATCCGAAGTATCCAGTACCTTTACCACTCTGGAAACCATTCCTTCCTCTTCGATTCCGGCTTTTAAGTTTTCCAGAACCTGGTCAAGAGGGATTCCATTTATGGTGGAGTTGATCTCCGTCTGGAAGGCAGCGCCTACGCCGATGACCACTTCCTTGGGGTCCGTTCCCTGGGCAGCTTTCTGTGCCCCTTTGTAGGAATGTTTCGGACGCATCCGTGTCTTTCCTGCCAGGCTCGCAGTTCCCGAAGCGGAAGACGGTGCCTTGGCCGGCAAACCATTTTTCTGCAGCTGTTCCACAACTGCTTTTGTAATGGCCTGTATCAGTTGTTCATTTACTTCCATGGCACATACCTCCTAAAATTCGTTTACATTGATCCTGTGAGGGATCGCTTTGATCTCCTCCCAACGCTTGCCGTCCACACGGTATCCCGTTCCCGGTCCCATGTAGTCGTTGGGCGTATTTACGCCTGACATTACCTGGAAATTCTCATCCAGGATTGCCGCCGTATGCATATAATCTCCGATTACTCTCTGCTTTAACATGTTCAGGATATTTTCTGCAAGTTTGGGGAATCCGCTTTCTGCAAGGGCTTTCACCACATCGATTCCTGTAATTCCCCGTTTCATCAGATCGTCCGCAGACATCAAATCTGCCGCAACATCTCTTTTTAAGGTGTCTTTGCTTCCATGGGCATAGGTAACGGCTTCCACCTGTTCATCGGTGATTTCTGTAAGGCCGAGATATTTAAACACTGCCTGTACTGCCTTCCCTGCTTCACGGCGCACCCGGATAACTTCTTCCTCTGTAACCGGGCGAAGACCTCCGTCCACCTGCATATCTCTCTGGATCACATTATAGTCATCGAAATCCTCTGCGTCAAAATTGGAACCTGCGAACATATTGTCATAGTTCGGTTCTGCAGCATAACCGGAAAAGATAAAGTCTGTTCCCGGCATAAACTGGAGCATGGTCCTTGCAGTTCTTCTCATATCAGAATTAGAGAAGCTCTGGTCATTGGAAGAAGCACATTCCAGTCCCAGAAGGGCTGCCACAAGATTTTCTCCTATGATCTCACGGATTCCTGCCGGAACGCTTGCCGTCACGCCCACACAGCTTACGGACCCATTCTGGATTCCCTGGCTGCCGGCGCCTTTTGTTACATAAAGGCATCTGCATTCCAGATAAAGCATGGATTTCATCTCACTGCTTCCCATCAGGACTTCCGAGCCGGAACCTGATGTAAAACGTACTTTTAAACCTCTGGATGCGTAAGCGGAATTTAAAAACGCCTTAGAATACGGGGTGTCGTCTCCGTCTATAAAGACTTTTTCCGTACCATATACAGAAAGCGTCTCTGCATAGGTAGTCAGACCGCGGATTCCAAGCTCCAGTTCTGTAGCTTCCTCTGCTGAACACTGGGTAAGCACACCGGGGCGTCCCACCTGTGCACCGATCAAAAGAGCGATGGCACTAAAAGGAGCATACCTTGCCACACCCATGGTGGTCTCTTCTTCACTGAATCCGCGAAGAGCTCCTTCTGCTGCGTCCGCAGCGATCTGTACCGGATCATCTTTCAGGTTCGTAATATGCGCCTGGTTTCCCGGAACTCTTCTGGCACGCATTTTCTGCATTCCCATCATCAGTTCCACTACATTCAGATAATTGATCACTTCCACCATCTTTGCAGGGGTAATACCGGATACGATCTCCAGAATCTCTTTTCTGGTCGTAGTAATATCCACGATCTTCCTTGCAATCTCCAAAGAAGAGATTGCCATGGAGCTCTCCGCCCTGTCAATGCGGATGGCGTAGTCTGCAATAAACTGATCCAGGAAGTCAAAATCCTCCCGTTTTTTTCCATCCAGTTCTGTTATGATTCCGTTTTCTACTTTTATGGAAGGTTTCGGATCATAAGGGCTGTGCATTGCCACAAACCCCATCTCCGGCCATTCATCGATAAAACCGTCTTTATTGACCGCACGCTGGTCCAAAACCTCTATTCTCTTTGATCTTTTCATAATATCTACCTTTTTTGAAAAGCTTTTATGTGCAGAAAAAGCCAGTTGCTACTGGCCCTTCCCTTATCAGAATGACCACAGTTTCGTATAGATCTTTATAATATCCTCCTTAGTCGGCACCCTGGGGTTATTTGCCGTGCAGGTGTCCGCAAGGGCTGCGTCTGCCATTTTGTCGATTGCCGCAAAATAGGCATCCGGCGTGATCGTTCCGATTTCCTGTATGGTCAGAGGAATGTTCATTTCCTTCTGCATAAACTGAATCCAGTTTACCAGAGAACGAACACTCATTACCTTATTATAATTGCTTAAGCCCAGGATGTGGGCAATGTTTGAGTATCTCTTTACTGCGGGGAGATATTCTTTCTGGCTCTTGCTGTGCTTATTGATATTGGCGTTAAACTCCACGATGTGAGGAAGAAGCATAGCATTTGCCCTTCCGTGAGGTATATGGAACATAGCTCCAAGCTGGTGAGCCATACTGTGGGTAATTCCCAGTCCTGCAGTATTAAAAGAAAGTCCTGCAAGACAGGAAGCCACATGCATTTTCTGGCGGGCATGCATATCATTGCCGTCCAGGTACGCACGTAAAAGAAATACTCCGCAGATTTCTATGGATTTTTCTGCCAGAGCAGAAGAAAATTCATTATGCTCCGTACTCACATAGGATTCCAGGGCGTGGGTAAACACATCCATTCCCGTATCCGCTGTGATTGCCGGAGGAACAGATTTCACAAGTTCTGCATCCAATATTGCTTCATCAGCCGTAAGGCTGTCAGATACCAGAGGATATTTTACTTTTGCCTCCGGGTCGTTTACGACCGCAAAGGAAGTAACCTCTGAGCCAGTTCCGCTGGTAGTAGGAATAGCGATCAGACCCACTTTTCCATAATCGTTGATCTTCGTGGCAAATTCACGGATCGCCTTAGAAGAGTCAATAGCGGACCCGCCGCCCACTGCCACGATCACCTCCGGCTGGAACTGAAGGAACTTCTTCACTCCTTCTGCAATCTTGTCTACGGGCGCATCTGGAACTACGTTGTGAAAAATATCGTATTCGATTCCTGCACTTTTTAAAGGTGCGGTAATTAAATCAATCATTTTGCTCTGGACAACGAATGGGTCCGTTATGATCAGAACCCGCTTATATGGAATGACTTTCAGTCTTTCCAGGGCATTGTCCCCAAAATGAATGACAGTTTTCATTTCAAAGGTTTTCATATCAGGTGCTCCTTTTCTCTGTCAAAGAGGATATCTGCATTCAATTCCCAGATCCTGAAAATAGGCAAGCCATCTTTCATCCGGACATTTATCTGTAACGACCACATCCACATCCCGGAGGCTTCCGGCAACTGCAAAGGCAGTCTGATCGAATTTTGAGCTGTCCACTACTAGGATTTTCTTCCGTGCGGATGACAGCATCGCCTTTTTCGTAGAGCCGAAAGGTTCCTGGGATTCCATGATCCCCCGTTCAGGGTCCAGGGCCTTGCAGGAGAAAAATACCTTATCCACATAATAAGAACGGATGGCATTTTCGGCCCCTGCGCCTAGAAATGCCAGGTATCCCTCTTTCATAGTCCCTCCGGTGGAAATAATGTTCCATCCGGAAACATCTGACAGCTCTATCAGAATCTCTATGGAATTTGTAATCAGGGTCAGGCGCTCCTTGTCCTTGAGTGCCTTGGCAATGAAAACAGCAGTAGTGCTGGCATCCAAAAACAGATGATCTCCATCCTGTACCAGGGAAGCGGCGATCTCTGCCATTTTCTGCTTTCCTACAACATTTTGATTTTTCCTGACATTAAAGGGCAAATCAATACCGATGTCTTCGTTGATCACTGCTCCGCCGTAGCTCTTCGTGGCAAACCCTTCTTTTTCAAGCTTGTCCAAATCCCGGCGGATCGTCTCCTCAGATACATCGTAAAGCTGGCTGAGCTCGCTGACTACCACCCGCTTTTCTGTCTGCAGCTTCTCAAGGATTAAATTCCGTCTCTCTAACGCAAGCATTTTTCTGCCCCCTTTGCTGAGCATTTATGTCTGTTAAAAAGCCAGGACTTTATAAAATCGTATCGATCATACGCTTGTCAGGATGGGCAATAACGGAAGAATCCAGATACATGCCTTTTTCCGCAACAAGCTCTTTCGCCCTCTCTATGGATGCTTCGACTGCGGAAACCTCGCCTGTGATCAGCATATAGGATTTTCCGCACATACCTTTGGCAATACGAAGTTCGATCAGATCTACGATTGCTGTCTTTGCAGCCTGATCTGCAGCTTCGATAATCGATGCAGCATCGTATGTCTCCAGGATTCCCAATGCGCTTATCTCCTCAACTGCCGTTGTTCCATAGATAGCAGGGAAAATGGATTCATGAGGATTTCCCAGCACAAAGCTGTCGATACATTTATCCTCGTAGGTGGTAACTGCAGCGTCAACGGCCGCTTTCACCGCACTTAAATCACCGGTAATAATTGCAATATATTTTCCCGGACATACGGTCTGTGCCTCGACAATCTCCACCTCAGATGTCTTTACCATGGCATCCGCTGCTGTGATACCAGTGGCTGTGGTTTTAAATTCAATCATTCCGATTGCTTTACTCATTTTGTGCACGTCCTT
>CALIZJ010000304.1 GCA_938028845.1 uncultured Blautia sp. | reverse complement strand
AACAGCCTATAATGTTCTCAGATAAGAAAGGAGAGATTGAGGATGCAGAAGTTTGTATATGAGTATGCTACAAAGGTTTATTTCGGCGAAGGCGCGGTGAAAGAGCATTTGGCAGAGGCACTGAAAGGATATGGGACCAATGTGATGCTCGCCTATGGCGGCGGATCGGTAAAGAAAAATGGGATTTATGAGGAAGTGTACACAGTGCTTCAGAAAGCCGGAAAAAAGGTAACGGACTTCTCCGGAATTATGTCAAATCCAACTTACGCAAAGGTTCAGGAAGGCGCCAGGCTGGCAAAAGAGGAAAAGATCGACTTTATTCTTGCTGTAGGCGGCGGTTCTGTGTTCGATTGCTGTAAGATCATCGCTGCACAGGCAAAGACAGAGGAAGATCTCTGGGAAATGGAGATGACGCACCACAGATTCCCCACAGATGTGATCCCCATGGGCGCTATCGTTACTGCATCCGGAACAGGAGCGGAGATGAACGGAGGGGCGGTTATTACCAATGAGGAAAAGGTGATCAAGGCAGGAATGGCGGCCGCGGCTCCCAGATTTGCCATCCTGGATCCGGCATATACCATGTCTGTTCCGAAAATGCAGGTGATCTCCGGCGCCTTTGATACCTTAAGCCACGCAATGGAAACTTATTTTGGAAATTCTGATCAGGACAATGTATCGGATGATGTGGCTCTGTCTATAATGCGCAATACCGTGGCCAATATGAGATGTCTGCTGAAAAACATAGACGATATCCAGGCCCGTGGGAACCTTATGTGGGATTCAGCTATGGCAGAAAATGGAATTTTGAAAGTGGGAAGAGTGACAGATTTCCAGGCGCATCAGTTAGAGCATCAGCTTGGGGCTTATACAGACTGTAATCATGGACAAGGGCTGGCAGTGATCCATCCGGCATATTACCGTCACATTGTAAAAGACGCGAAAGAAAAATTTGAGAGATTTGCCAAGGTAGTCTTTGGAAAAGATACGGCAGAAGCCGGTGTAGAAGCATTAGCAGACTTCATTAAAGAATGCGGACTGCCTGCAAAGATGGGTGAACTTAAGTCAAAAACAGAGATCACTCCAGAGCTTTTAAGAAACGTGGCAGATACCTGCAATGTGATCAAATGTAATCCAAGAGAACTGAGCAGAGATGAAATTTATGAGATTCTGATGGAATGTATGTAAAAAGCGTTTTTAGATTGGCAAGGATGCAAGGACATCTTTGCCAATCTGGCTAAAGGAGAGATGACGGATGGGAATATGGCTGATCACTGGATGTTCCAGCGGGCTGGGAAGAGGGATTGCTAAGGCAGCTTTAAAGCGTGGCGAAAATGTAGCGGTTACAGCCCGGAATACAGACAGGATACAGGAACTGATAAAGGCGTATCCGAAACAGGGACTGGCCTTAAAACTGGATTTAAACGACAAGGAGAGCATGAGCCAGGCGGTAAAAGAGGTGTACGGACATTTCGGCGGCATCGATGTCCTTGTCAATAATGCAGGACATGGCTACCGTGCCTGCGTGGAGGAAAGCGAACCAGATAAAGTCTCGGAACTTTTTGAAACGAATTTTTTCGCTCCGGCAGAGCTGATAAAAATGGTGCTGCCAATCATGCGGGCGCAGAAAAGCGGCTTGATCATAAATGTGACTTCTATCGGAGCTGTCCGGGGAGCTTTGGGAAATGGCTATTATTCTGCGGCAAAAGGGGCATTGGAGCTTTTAACGGAAGCCCTTGCAAAAGAGGTGGAGCACTTAGGCATACATACCATGCTTGTGGAGCCAGGGGCTATGCGTACAGATTTTTATAATACTTCTCTTTTGGGTACGGAAATAAAGATTGCTGATTATGATGTATTAGCTGATAAATATCGGAAAGAAAACTGCGTGAACCATCAAGATCAGCCGGGAGACCCGAAAAAGGGCGGAGAGGTAATTGTAGAAACGGTATTAAAAGGAAATCTGCCGTTTCGGCTGCTTTTAGGCAGTGACGCAGCGCATATCGCAGAGAAGGAACTGGAAAAACGGTTAAAAGAAATCAAGGAATGGATGGCCGTAAGCAGTAAATCAGATATTTAAAAGAAAAGGACGGAATAGGAAAGAAGGCATATGCAGGACTATGAAAAAAGAAGTTTCAGAAAAGGAGTTATTTGAGACAATGCCCGTTCCAAGGGCGGTCGCCACGCTTGCGATCCCTACCATCATAAGTCAGGTGGTAACGATGATCTACAATCTGGCAGACACATTTTTTGTAGGGCAGATCGGAAACCCTTATATGGTAGCGGCTGTTTCGCTGGTATCTCCATGGTTTAATCTGTTAACGGCTCTTGGCAATCTGTTCGGCCTGGGCGGCGGCAGCCTGATCTCCAGAATGCTGGGGCAGAAAAGGCATGATGATATAAAAAATGTTTCAGCCTTCAGTGTGTGGGGAGGCGCTTGTGTTACTTTTTTCTTTTCTTTACTGACTTATCTGTTTCGGGAGCCCCTTTTAGTATTTCTGGGAGCCAGCAAGGACACTTATGGATATGCCCAAAGCTATCTGAACTGGGTAGTGGTTCTGGGAGGAATTCCTACTATGCTTAGCTTAACCTTGGGCCATCTTCTTCGAAGTGAGGGACATGCCAGACCGGCCAGTATCGGGATGATGTTCGGAGGTATTTTAAATGTGATCCTTGACCCGGTGCTGATCTTTGGAATGAATCTGGATGTTGCGGGAGCGGCCATTGCCACGGCATTTTCTAATGGAGCTTCCGTTGTATTTTTTGTGGCCATGTATATACGGTTGAAAGGAAAAACGGCAGTTTCCCTTTTGCCGAAGTATTTTACTTTCCGATTTGTCCGTCAGATTTTTTCTGTAGGGTTGGCCTCTGCTTTGGCTACAGCCCTAGGAAACGCCTCAAATATGGTCATTGTCAAGCTATCTTCCGGATACGGAGATATTCCTGTGGCTGCTTACGGGATCGTGAAAAGGATCGATCAGTTCCCTCTGAATGTGTCTATGGGACTTTGTCAGGGCTTTATGCCTTTAGTAGGATACAATTATGCCGCAAAAAACTATAAAAGGATGAGAGAGGTATCCTTCTTTTCCTGGAAGACGGCGGTAATACTGTCAGCCTGTTTTATAGCCTGTTTTGCTGCTTTTTCCCATCAGATCCTGCATTTGTTCATACCGGAAGCGGAGACAAGCGCTTTGGGAGCCAGCTTTTTACGGATTGCCTGTCTGGCAGTGCCTTTTACCTGCGTGAATTTTTTGATCAGTTATACGCTTCAGGCAATGGGAAAGGGAGTGCAGTCCGCAATCCTTACTTTTTGCCGGCAGGGGCTTTTGAATATACCTCTGCTCATTTTGATGAATCTGACGGTAGGACTGTATGGGATGATCTGGACACAGTTGGTTGTAGAGCTGATCATGCTTCCAGTATCTTTGGGAATGTACATGCATACTTGGAGAAAGCTGAAATAAGAGGCGGCGGTTAGGAAATATCAAAAATATTATATCAGATAGTCTTTGGGATGAGAGCGGCTGGTGCGGCGGATAAGCAGCGCTTTGTTAATGGAGCAAAGTTATGGTTTTGAGAATTTTATGAGAGACTTCTTTTGGGGTCTCTTTTTTAAACGGGACATTCATCTGATTTTAAGTGTCCCGGAACGAGAAAGCGCACAAAAAGAGGGATCAGGAACAGTATAGTAAAACAGCGAACCCAGAACGGTCATACCATGCAGGAGGAAATGAAAAATGAATAATTTTATCTATGAGAATAAGACAAAGGTATATTTTGGACAGGGCTGTGTAAAAGAATTTCTGTCCGGCCTTTTAAAAAATTACGATACAGTCATGATGGCTTACGGACAGGGCGCAATTAAGAAAAATGGTATCTATGATGAAATTTTAGGCCTTTTGATGAAAGCGGGAAAAAGAATCGTTGAATTTTCAGGGATCAGACCAAATCCAACTTATGAAAAAGTGTTGGAAGGAGTAAAACTTGCAAAAGACAATAAGGTGCAGATCATTTTAGGCATTGGCGGAGGCTCTGTTATGGACTGCGCGAAGGCGGTGTCCCTTGCCGCCAGATATGAAGGAGATGCCTGGAAGAACTTTTGGGAACGCAGGGGAACCCTGGATTTTGATCCAATACCAGTGGGTGTAATACCCACTTCTGCGGGAACAGGGAGCGAGTGCAACGGTGCGGCAGTGATCACCAATGAAAAGTTAAAAATAAAAACAGGATATGATTACCCAAAATGCAACCCGGAATTTGCATTGCTGGATCCGGTTTATACTTTCAGTATCCCGAAAGAACAGATGGTATCCGGAGCCTTTGACAGCTTGTCTCATATTATGGAGACTTATTTTTGCAAACCAGACGAACAGAATGTTTCTGATGAGATTGCAGAGGCACTGATGCGCAGTCTGATAAAAAATATCCGGCAGGCAGTTAAAGATCCGAAGGATTATACTGCAAGGAGCAATCTGCTCTGGGAATCCTCTTTTTCAGAAAACCGCCTGATCAAACTGGGAAAAAAATGTGACAGGATGTGCCATTTAATAGAAAACCAGGTAGGGGCATTTACAGGCTGTAATTATGGAATGGGAGTGGCCGTACTTTACCCAGCTTACTGCCGTTATATTTATAAGGAAGAGCTTCCCAAATTTGCAAGATTCGCCCGAAATGTATGGAAGATTTCTCCGGATGGGAAAAGTCAGGAAGAATTAGCAAAAGCAGGGATAGAGGCTCTGGATGATTTTGTCCGGGAGATTGGGCTTCCCACCTCTTTGCGCCAACTGGGTGTAGAAAATGAACGGCAGTTAAAAGAGATTGCCGCCTCCTGCCGCTTTTTTTCTGGAAATAACGGAAAAATGGCAGAGGGAGAAATATTTAATATTTTCAGGAACTGTTTTTGATAATAAAAAATTAAATAAATATTAATAAATTTGAAATAATATACAAACAAAAAGTAAAAAAACCTTTGGTAAAGTTGCCGTATAATAGGAAGTAAACGTTGGACAACTTTAAAGGATGTCTGTAAAGATAAAACAAAAGACTTTGGGGAGAGACTATGGAAAAGAAAAAGGCATTTTTGATTAACATAACTTATTACGGTTTTTTTGCAGTATTGCTCTTTTTGGCAGGAAAGTATTTGCTGCCTGTTTTAATGCCTTTTTTATTAGCTTTTCTGTTGGTGTTTTTTGTTCGGGGACCGGCAGAAAAACTTGCGAAAAAGCTTGGCGGCGGGAAGAAACCGCTGATGCTTTTGCTGTTAGTTCTTTGTTATGTGGTGGTTTTTGGTGTCGTGATCTTAGGCGGGGGAAAGGTGATCGCAGTTGCAGGGGATTTGATCGTGCGGCTGCCGGAGATTTATCAGGCGGATATCGCCCCCTTTTTGGATTCTGTTTTAGAAAAGCTTGGAAATACGCTTTCTGAAGCAGATCCGTTTTTAGCAAGTGAGATTGAGAACGGGCTCAGGCAGTTTATCCAGAATACAGGACAGACCCTTTCTGCTCTTTCCATGAATGTTCTGAGATCTTTATCAGAATATATTGCAGGGATTCCTTCAGCGGTGATCCGGATCGTGATCATGATCGTGTCATCTTTTTATATGGCTTCAGACTATGATAAGATCATGAACGTAGTGAAAAAATATATGCCGGAAAAAATGAAGAAGATAGTCAGGGACATCAAGGAAAATGGGCTGAATCTCCTGAAAGTTTATGTAAAATCTTATTTTCTGCTGTTCCTTTTGACTTTTGCTGAATTGACCGTGGGTTTTCTGATCCTTGGAATTCCCAATGCAGTGATCGTTGCTATGGTGATTGCGGTATTTGATATTTTGCCTGTGCTTGGGACAGGAGGCGTCCTTCTCCCCTGGGTAGCGGTAATGCTGGTTATGGGAAACTATCCCCTGGCATTTGGGCTTTTGCTCCTTTACATAGTGATCACCATAGTAAGGAATATGGCGGAACCTAAAATTGTGGGAAAACAGATCGGTCTGCACCCTTTAGTAACCTTGATCGCCATGTTTGTGGGAATTGGAATGTGCGGTCTGCCAGGTTTGTTCCTTTTTCCAATTGCGATTATGATTTTTACCAATATGGTAAAAAATGGAGCGATTCCTGCATTTAAAGAAAAAGAAAAAACTTCCGACAGTTAAAAAGAACAGGGAAGAAAATTCCCTGTTTTTTTTATTTAGAAATTGCGTTTGGATAGATCTGCTGCATTTTTGAATCGTCAAAATGCGTGTCAATGATATGTTCCCACCCGCTGGCGGCTGGAGGACCGCCGGCTCTCTGGTCATAGCGGATCAGGGCAAGGCCGGAGACCAGCATGTTTACTGTCATAAATGCAGCTAAGATCCAGGTAAGGATATAGCCCCATATTTTCGGGATTTTTTCAATCCATCCGGAAAATTTGGGATACAGGCCTTTTATCCAGACAACGGCGGCAATACCCCAAAAGAAACAGTACAAGAGATTTATCCTTCCGTCCAGATTAAAGGGGATTTTGCTGTAATCCCAAAAAACTTTCCCGAAAACAAGTTCGGAAAGGACACTGCAGATATATTCGTAAGCGCCTCCGAGAAAGGTACCTACAAGAAATAGATGGCGGTCCGGCTTTTCTCTGTCTTTATATAAAAGTACAGTGGCAAAGACAATAGCCAATCCCCATACAATGCTGAAAGGGCCCCACACCAGGCTGCTCCTGCTCATCCAGACTCCGGCGGTGATCCGGCAGAAAATGGTTTCTACGATATCTCCTAGAAGACTGCCTATGAAAAACAGCCAGAACAGCTTATAAAATCCGCATCCCTCCGCGAATTTTCCTTCTTTACGGATTTCTTCGTTTTTTTCCATGATCACAGGATAGGCTTTAGCCATACGGCGTTCTACGTACCCTACGAGAGAAAGACCGAATTTATAGGTCAGGGCGGAGATCTTATGTTTCATCTGGACGGCAGCAGGGCTCTCTTTTTTTATATGTAGAACTGCCGCTGCAGAGACAGCGATATCCATAAAGACCAAAATGGCTAAAATCCATATCAGGATGTTAAAAAAGGACTGGGGCATCAGCCGGTAAAAGGCAAGGAAAAATTTGTTTGTATACCGGACAGTGAGCGTACCCAAAACAGCCCACAGAATACTGTACTGGAGACAGATATATCCATCATAGTTCCATCTTTTTTCAGAGTAATCCCACCATTTATGGCTGTTTAGACGTTCCAGGATCTTTCCGGTAAACCATTCTACTGCAGTAGCAAGTATTCCGCATCCAATGAAAAGAAAACCAGTGTGCTGGGATAAATCTTCCGTTGTAACAGCCATAAGAATAGCGGCGAAACCATAAACCAGACAAAAAGGTCCTGTGGAAAAGCCTCTGTTTATAAATTTTTTGTTTTTTATTGTTCCTATGACGGTTTCGATGATCCATCCCAGAAAAGAATAGACAAGCAGCAGCCAAAGGAGTTCGGTAAAAGTGTAGTTCATTTGTAACTATGTCTCCTGTCAATGTTATTGTGTCGTTACCTGTCACCGCGTGACCAGTAACATTGAGTCAGCATTTTATCGTAAGCTGCAGGTACAGTATAGCAGATATGAAAGGCGAAGAACACTTGTATTTTTTCTTTTTATTTTACAAAAATGCAGAAATGTAAAAAAATCTGACATATTTTTGGTTTTGTCTATGTTTATCTGACATATTTTCCTTTTAATGCTATAAGCTTGAGGTATAAACTGCAAAACTAATGGAGACTTCTTAAGGAGGTCTCTTTTTTATATAATAAAATTCTTTAGGTTAGAATCGATGATGGGGTAAACGAAAAAGCAGTT
>CALIZJ010000303.1 GCA_938028845.1 uncultured Blautia sp. | reverse complement strand
CAATGTTGCCAGGGGACCTATTGTAAATGAGACAGACCTTTACCATGCGCTGACTCAGGGTAAAATTGCAGGTGCGGCGCTGGATGTGCTCTCAAAAGAGCCTATGGATCTATCTAATCCACTTCTTAAGATCCAGGACAGCAATAAACTTCTTATCACTCCCCATATCGGCTGGGCCGCTAAGGAGACCCGCTTCCGTGTGGTGGATGAGGTTGTGAAAAACATTGAACGTTTTCAGAGAGGGGATACTACGAACAGGGTGTATTAAAGATGAGAGAAAAACTTCCGGACAGAGGCGGAAAAAGGCGAAGAAAAATAAGCCCAGACAGCGTTATCCCAATGAGAATCTTGTTTTTAACCCTTTACAGCGCAGTCCTTACAGTGCTTTGCATACTTTTTGTTTTAAAGAGCAGATGGATGTGGGGGCTTGTGGCGGTGGGAACAGCGCTTCTCTGCTTTGCCGGAGGGCTGCTGTCCCTTGGCGTGTGCCGCCGTCCGCTGGCGGATGCTCCGGCGAAAGAGGCCGGGGCAATTGTGGTAAAGGATGCCTGGTATATGTCCGGCGCAGGTTTTGTGTTAAAAGCTTTGGGATCATTGTTCTTATTGGGGATGTATTTAAGTGCCCTAGAGATGGGAAAAGACAGTGTGATCGGTATGAGTATTTTTGCATTAATTGGTGTGCTTTCGGGACTGGTGCTGGGCCTTGAGTTTCGATACAGACGAGTGATCCTTCTGCCGGAGGGAATACTGATCACTGTTTCCAGTATGGGAAAAAGGCGGCGGTTTTCTGTAAAGAATGTGAAAGTATTAGAGATTTGTCTTGCCTCGAATGAAATGCTAAGGGAGAGGAGCAAGACACTCCTGTATGTCAGCGGATATGATAAAAGAAGCAAGAAGATACTGTCCTTTAACACTTCTATGGTAAATGGAGATGCTGTTTATGAAAGTTTGTGCCAGTCCGGGGTAAAGATAAAAGGAAGGACATTGTTTAGAAGAGGACTTTCCCAGGAACAATTAATGAAAAAGCACTATGCTCCGGCATGGAAGGATGAGGATTATACCAAACAGAACGCTTTTGCGGATAAGCTGCGTTTAGGAATGAGGCTGGGAATATGGGTGGTTTGTATAGGTTCCGTTGGATGTATGGTGGGAGCGTTATTCCTTCCGGAATCTATGATTAAAAAAACGGCTCTTTTTTTGGCAGCAGTATTTCCGCTGGGATATCATATTTTGTATCTGGCCTTTCCAAAGGCTCTTGTGTGGGAGGGATATACAGAAGGAACAGCAAAAGAGTGGAGACGTTATCATGCCCAGATTCCCGGCGGACTTGCAGTGTTGGAAACCTTTTTGTCCATTATGATCATAGCTTATATAAGAGAAGAATGGGTTATGGAAGGGATTTTAGGACAAATAGGAATATGTGTGGGGCTTTGTCTGCTTTTAGGATGTATTTCTTTAAAGCGTATGCCGAAACGGCTGAGACAGATAAGCAATGAAGCGGCTATGTGGGTGAGTACGATAGCCCTTTGCATTGGACTGGGTGTTTCTTTTAATTACACAGTCAGTACGCTGGATCAGATTTATCAGATACAGGAACATAGGACACAGATCCGATATAACAGCGAGGGAGAGGCCAGGTATTATGTGAAAGTATCCCTTTCCGATGGGAAGGATATAGAGATACGTACGGACCCGGGGACTTACGCCGCCGTTTCCGGCGGCTTCCCCATTACAGTGGAGGAATGGAAAGGACTTTGTGGGGTTCGGTTTATAAGAATACTGGATTAGAAAAAGGAAAATGCTCTAAACACAATTCTCTCCGAAAGATGCCGGGGAGGACAGATAGCTGTTTAGAGCATTTTTTAATTTTTTTCTGCTGTTTTTACAGGAAAACTCCGGCTTATTTAGTATATGGCCGGCAGCGGGAGGCGATTTCCAGGAACTGTCTTTGGGATGGCGTATCGGAAAGGGGAGTTTTGGGGACAAATGCCTTGTCAAACTCTTTCACTGCGTTTTCCTCTATTTCATAAATGGAATCCTCATAGTATTTTCCAGCCAGGTCTTCCAGTGCGCCTTCATATAAGCCATATACCTGCAGGGCGTCCATGAACATATTTTCTGAATTGCGGATTCCATATTTTTCCGCTGCTTCAAAGCCCTGTTTGCTGTAATACGCAGGATTTCCGCAAAGGAGGATTGCGCGGTATCCCAGATTTCTGGCAGTTTCTTTTGTTTTGGCGATTAATTTTGCTCCTACTCCTGTTTTCTGGTATTGGGGGAGTACGGCAATGGGGCCAAGGCTGAGTACGGTATAGCGGGTTTGGTTATCTCCTTTTATGTGCGCTTTTAAAGTGATGACTTGCCCGATTATTTTTCCGTTGTCTTCAGCTACCAGATTCAGTTCTGGGATATAGGCAGCGCAATCCCTCATCTGATGCAGCAGATAATGTTCGCTGCACCCCGGTGAATATACATTCCAAAAAGCTTCCCGAACTACATTCTCTGTTTCTCTATAATCTTTCATATTTTCCATTCTGATTTCCAATATTTTCACCTCCGGATTTTTTGTGTCCGGCACATTCCTGCTTTGTTGTATGTTGGCAGGATAGGAATGTGCTGTACACGGGATAGGGGTATTATAATATTCTGTGAGAAAAAAAGCAATTTTAAACGGAAGGTTGGGGGAGATTTTACATTTCGGCAGTAGTTGGAAGGAAAATGTATTTGAGGTTTTGTTGGCGGCTCAGCGGCTTTTATATGGATGAAAATAGGAATATATATTTAGAATCTTAAAACTAGAATATCCAGGGTGCGTGGGCAGATAAAAAATAGGGATTTGAAAAGAAAATTGAAAAAGAAGCGGTAGAGGTCGGGGAAGAACTACGGATAAAAAAGGAAAAATTGAAAAAGCAGAGGTAGGGATTAGTGAAAAAATACGGAGGAAGAAAGAAAAATTGAAAACACAGCGGTAGAGATCGGAGAAGAACTACGGATAAAAAAGGGAAAATTGAAAATACAGAGGTAGGGATTAGTGAAAAAATACGGACGAAGAAGGAAAAATTGAAAACGTAGCGGTAGAGGCCGGGGAAGAACTACGGATAAAAAAGGAAAAACTGAAAATATAGAGGTAGGAATTAGTGAAAAAATACGGAGGAAAGAGGGAAAATTGAAAAAGCGGCGGTAGAGGCCGGGGAAGAACTATGGATAAAAAATGAAAATTAAAACTACAGCGGCAAAATGTAAATTTTATATGTTGAAAAAAAGAGGCGTTCAGTTAGAAAAATGCGAAAGAAAACCGTAAAAGCAAATCAAGAAAAAAACTCGGGAAGAAATTAGAAACTTGAAATAAATTTACTTGATAAAATATATGGCTGATTTATAATATTAAAGAGAAATATAAACGTTTTGACAAAGAATCTTAAAAAGCTTCAGATGCTTATTTAGATTCCACTTTGGAGAATGTACTTAAAAATTATTTGC
>CALIZJ010000302.1 GCA_938028845.1 uncultured Blautia sp. | reverse complement strand
TGATAAATGCCTTTGAAATATCCGCTTCCGAACCGATATACTGAGGAAGAGTCGCCACGTCTTCTGTGTATATTTTCCAGGTGGAATCGCTGAGATCAAGCTCGTTGTTTTTATCGAGAAGATCCATATTTGCTTCCCATAAGGAATCAATGGTTCCTACATCTTTCCAATAACCTTTAAATTTATAAGCAAACAGATTTTTTCCTTCTTCCAGCATGCGCGGAATAATATCTTTGCCGAAGTCGTGGTTGGAGTCCGGATTTTTCATATCCTCTGTAAGGAGCTGGCGCAGAAGCTTCCAGTTAAAGATATAGATACCCATGGACGCAAGGTTGCTCTTGGGGTTTTCTGGCTTTTCTTCAAATTCTACGATGCGCCCGCTTTCATTGGTATTCATAATGCCGAAACGGCTGGCTTCTTTCATGGGGACTTCGATTACCGCGATGGTAGCGTCCGCCTTGTTTTCCTTATGAGCGGCGAGCATTTTTGCGTAGTTCATTTTATAAATGTGGTCGCCGGACAGGATAAGGATATATTCCGGAGAATAGGTATCCAGAAAATCGATGTTCTGTGAGATTGCATCGGCAGTACCACGATAGACGTTCAGATCACTGTCTGCTTTTTCACGGGGCGGAAGTACATAAACGCCGCTGTTTGCAGCGTCCAGACCCCAGCGGCGTCCTGCCGCTACATAGCTGTTCAGCAGAATAGATTCATATTGGGTAAGTACGCCTACCACATCAATCCCGCTGTTCGCACAATTGCTCAAGGGGAAATCAATGATGCGGTATTTGCCGCCGTAAGAAACAGCAGGCTTGGCTACTTTATTCGTGAGAGCATGAAGACGGCTGCCGCGTCCACCGGCTAAGATCATTGCTATCATGTTGTTTTGTTTCATAGTGAACCCTCTCTTTCCTTTTCTTGAACTTATTATACAGTTTTTGTAAAGAATTTTCCATATTTTTGTGCAAGAAAATAAAAAAATCTCATTAAAATTTGTTAAAATTGGGTAAAACGTCTTTTTTTTAACAGGTTGTTTTGTGTACATATGCAAAATAACCTTTTGCGCTGAAATTTATCAATATTTTACTTTATTTATGGCTTATGAATGTTATACTGAAATAGGTGGAAAAATAAATGAAATTAAATCTTGGCTAAATTAGTCAAGAATGGTAAAATGGAAGAGAATACAATAAGGAGGAAAAATTTATGAATCAATGTTTTGGATGTTCAACTTGCAAAAGTGCAGATAAACCGCTGGAAGGATTTATCGCAAACCTTCCTATGGAGACTTCCCATCACAGAGTGGAAGGACAGAGCACAAAATGCGGATTTGGTTTGCAGGGTGTCTGCTGCCGGCTTTGCTCTAACGGCCCCTGCCGGATCACCCCTAAGAGCCCGAGAGGTATCTGCGGCGCTACCGCAGATGTGATCGTGACCAGAAATTTCCTGCGCGCAGTGGCAGCCGGTTCCGGATGTTATATACATATTGTAGAAAATACTGCTTTAAACGTTTTAAAAACCGCTCAGGCAAAAGGCGAGATCAAAGGTGTCAACGCATTGAACTATCTGGCAGAGGAGCTGGGAGTGGAATGTGAAGATATCCATGAAAAAGCGGAAAAAGTGGCACGCATGGTTTTAGACGATTTATATAAGCCGGAATACGAGAAAATGGAACTGGTGGAAAAGCTGGCATATGCACCTCGTTTTAAGAGATGGCAGGAGCTTAATATCCTTCCAGGAGGAGCAAAGGGTGAGGTGTTCCACGGTGTGGTAAAATGTTCTACAAATCTGAACTCTGATCCTGTAGATATGCTGACAGACTGCTTAAAGCTTGGAATTTCCACAGGACTTTACGGCCTGACCCTTACCAATTTATTGAACGATATCCTTCTTGGGGAGCCGGAAATCCGTATGGCGCCAGTAGGCCTTCGTGTCATTGACCCGGATTATATCAACATTATGATCACCGGACACCAGCACACCATTTTTGTGGATCTCCAGGAGAAATTAAAAAGCCCTGAAGCTGTGGCAAAGGCACAGGCAGCAGGAGCGAAGGGCTTTAAGCTGGTAGGCTGTACCTGCGTGGGCCAGGATCTGCAGCTTCGAGGCGCTCATTATACGGAAGTATTTGAAGGTCATGCCGGAAACAACTATACCAGCGAGGCAGTTCTTGCTACAGGCGGTATTGACGCTGTCCTTTCTGAGTTTAACTGTACGCTTCCGGGAATCGAGCCCATCTGTGAGGAACTGAAGATCAAACAGATCTGCCTGGACGATGTGGCGAAAAAGGCAAACGCTGAGTTAAAGCCATTTGTATTTGAAAACAGAGAAGCACAGAGTATGGAGATCATTGATGAGATCGTAGAGGCTTACAAGGAAAGACGAGGAAAGGTTCCTATGAATCTTTTCCCTGAGCATGGAAACGACGACACCCTTACCGGTGTGAGCGAAGTGTCTCTGAAGAAGTTCCTGGGAGATACCTGGAAACCTCTTATCGATCTGATCGTATCCGGAGACATTAAGGGAATCGCCGGAGTTGTAGGCTGCTCAAACTTAACTGCAGGAGGACACGATGTGCTCTCTGTAGAGCTTACCAAAGAACTGATCGCCAAGGATATCCTTGTGCTCACAGCCGGATGTTCTTCAGGCGGATTGGAAAACTGCGGCCTTATGGAGCCGTCCGCAGCCGCCCTTGCAGGTCCGAAGCTGCGTGCTGTCTGCGAAAAACTGGGAATCCCGCCTGTATTAAACTTCGGCCCCTGCCTTGCCATCGGACGTCTGGAAATCGTTGCCACGGATCTTGCGAAAGAACTTGGCGTGGATCTTCCGAAACTTCCGCTGGTACTTTCAGCAGCACAGTGGCTGGAAGAGCAGGCGCTGGCAGACGGATGCTTCGGTCTTGCTCTGGGACTGCCGCTGCATCTGGGACTGCCTCCATTTGTGACAGGAAGCTCTCTTGTGACAAAGGTGCTTACAGAGGATATGAAAGAGCTTACAGGAGGACAGGTGATCATCAACGGCGATGCGAAGGAAAGTGCAGATATTCTGGAAAAAATCATCCTGGAAAAACGCGCTGGCCTGAATATATAAAAAGGAGGCTGCTTATATGAAACGGATCATGATCGAAGCGGAAAAATGCGATGGATGTAAAAGCTGCAGCCTTGCCTGTATGCAGGCACACAGAAAAGATGAGGGAGATATCTATACCCTTGATCTTAACGATATAGAAAACGAAAGCCGGAATTTTATCTATAAACAGCCGGATGGAACATACCGCCCTATTTTCTGCCGCCACTGTGATGAGCCGGAGTGTGTGCTTGCCTGTATGAGCGGTGCACTCAGCAAAGATCCCACAGACGGGCATGTGTATTATGACAAGGAAAAGTGCGGTTCCTGCTTCATGTGTGTGATGAACTGTCCTTATGGAGTTTTAAAGCCGGATGACGCTACGAAATCCATAGTTATCAAATGTGATTTCTGTAAAGATCTGGGCAATGAGCCAAGCTGTGTCAAAGCCTGTCCTAAACAGGCGATTCACGTGGAGGAGGTGTAGCTTATGAAGCATGTGATTATCGGGATCGGTGCCGCCGGAATGACGGCCGCACGTACCATACGGGAGCTTGCGCCAAATGATGAGATCGTCATGCTGTCTGTGGACGAAAAACCTCATTCCAGGTGTATGCTGCATAAATATTTAAGTCATGAAAGAGATGAGGACGGATTAAATTTCGTGCCTGCAGATTTTTTTGAGAAAAACCATATCTGGCATATTCCAGGCTGCAGAGTGGAAAAGCTGGATACGGACAGGAAAAAAGTAATCTATGGAGGCGGGATTGCCTGTGATTATGACAGGCTTTTGATCGCCACAGGTGCAGAAAGCTTTATTCCTCCTGTGGGAGCTCTTAGGACTGCACCTAATGTGTTTGGGCTGCGCCATTTAAGCGATGCAAAAGCCATTGATGAAAGGGCCAAAGATGCGAAAAAGATTGTGATCATCGGTTCCGGTCTGGTGGGCCTGGATGCGGCATACGGCCTTTTAGAGCAGAAGAAGGAAATCGTGATCGTGGAGATGGCAGAACGGATCCTTCCTATCCAGTTAGATGAAAAAGGAGCGGCAGAGTATCAAAAGCGTTTTGAAGCTGCCGGGTGTGCTTTCCGTCTGGGAAGAAGAGGAGCAGATACCATCTTAAATGAATCCGGCGAAGTAACCCACGTGGTTCTTGACGATGGAGAAAAACTGCCCTGCGATATGGTGATCGTAGCAGCGGGCGTACGAAGCGCCACGGCTGGTTTTGAGGACAGCGGCCTTATCATCGACCGGGGAATCCAGGTGGACGGCTATCTGGAGACAAACAAAAAAGGCGTTTATGCAGCGGGAGATGTCACAGGTCTTTCCGGCATCTGGCCAAATGCCCAGAAACAGGGAAAGATTGCTGCAAAGAATATGGTGCTTGGAAACCAGTTTATGTATGTGGACCGTTTTGCAGCCAAGAATACCATTAATTTCTTCGGCCTTGTGTCCCTTTGCGTAGGCAAGCTGAACCCGGAGGAAGGAGACGAGGTAGTTCTCCGGGAAAGCAAAGATCAGTATGAGCGCGCAATCTTTAGCGGGGATAAGCTGGTTGGTTTTCTGCAGCAGGGAGACATTTCCCATGACGGAATTTATCAGTACCTGATCAAAAATGAGATTGATCTTAAGGACAAAAAGGACAGGATTTTTTCTCTTAGCTTCGGAGATTTCTATGGAATCAAAGAAGACGGAGAATACATATGGAATTAACGGGAAAATACGGCAATTGCAGGAAGGGAGCGAAAAGCTCCCTTTTTGCTGTCCGGGGAAAGAATTTTTGTGGTATAATGGTCAGGCTGGATAAAACGAACATAAGAGACGAGGAGAGACAGAAGATGAAAAAAAGAAAAAAACTTTGGCCAAAGGTCATAGGTATCTTTATCGTGCTGGTTCTGGCAGCAGTGGTCTTTATATCTAATTATCTTGTGGATTTTGCCATTGTAAGAAAGGAGTCCCCGGAGAATGTGGCACCGGATTCTGTGGTTACGCAGGAGAATATGACAGTAATGGAAGAAAATATACAGGAGATATGGAGGCAGACAAAAGACTGGCTGGCCGGGACGCAGACAGAGCCTGCGGAGATTACATCCAGGGACGGACTTGCCTTAAAGGGAGATGTATACTGGACAGACAGAGAAAGCCATAAATGGCTTATCGCCGTCCACGGATATACGGGAAGACGTACAGATATGCAGAATATCGCAGGATTTTACGGAGTAAAAAACTATAATGTGCTTACGCCGGATATGCGGGCGCATGGAGAAAGTGAAGGAAAATACATAGGAATGGGCTGGCTTGACCGGCTGGATGTGCTGGATTGGATCGATTATGTGATCGGTTTGGATCCCATGGCGGAGATCATCCTTCATGGCGTATCCATGGGCGGGGCAACGGTGATGATGGTTTCCGGGGAAGAGCTTCCGGATCAGGTGAAGGGAATCGTGGAGGACTGCGGATATACCTCCGTGTGGGATATATTCGCGGACGAGCTTTCGTATCTGTTTCATCTGCCTTCTTTTCCTCTTTTAAATACGGCTTCGCTAATTGCGCATATCAGGGCGGGATATGATTTTAAGGATGCCTCCGCTGTGGAGCAGGTGAAAAAAAGCCAGGTGCCTATTTTATTCATCCATGGGTCAGAGGATAACTTTGTACATACGGATATGGTCTATGAAGTATATGAGGCCTGTTCTTCCCCAAAGGATATCCTGGTAGTGGAAGGGGCAGGACATGGAGATTCTTACCGGATGGACCCGGATGCCTATTTTGACAAGGTGTTTTCTTTTATAGAAAAGGAATGCGTCTAAGAAAATAGCTTGACTTGGAGCTGACTCAAGGTGTTATCTTATTATTTATACAAAGAAAAACAGCAGAATAGAGGTGCAGCAATGGAAGCGAGAGAGATTTTAACAAGATTTAAAGAAGGAAAGATAACAATAGAAGAAGCAGAACATTATTTTCGCCAGGAGCCGTTCGAAGAAATGGAAGAATACGCGAAACTGGATCTTCACAGAGAGGTGCGCTCCGGCTTTCCTGAGGTGATTTACTCCAGCGGAAAAGCAGACGACCATTTTGTACATATTTTCCAAAAGTTATATGAGAAAAATGGGGAGGTAATGGGAACAAGAGCCTCCAGACACCAGTATGAGCTGGTAAAGGACCTTGTGCCGGGGGTGATCTATGATGAACTGTCCCATATCATCAAGGCGGAAAAAAAGGAAAAAGAGCACATAGGAAAGATCGCCGTGTGCACCGCAGGAACAGCGGATATATCTGTCGCAGAGGAGGCGGCCCAGACAGCGGAATATTTCGGTTCTAATGTAGAGAGGATCTACGATGTGGGGGTCAGCGGCATTCACAGGCTTTTTTCCAGACTGGACGCTATCCAGGACGCAAACTGTGTGATCGCGGTGGCGGGAATGGAAGGAGCCTTGGCCAGTGTTTTAGGCGGACTTGTGGATAAGCCGGTGATCGCTGTGCCTACTTCCGTGGGCTATGGGGCAAGCATGAATGGACTTTCCGCTCTCTTGACAATGATCAATTCCTGCGCGAACGGGATTGCAGTGGTAAATATTGACAATGGTTACGGCGCCGGTTATATTGCGACACAGATCAACCGGATGGGAAGCAGATAAGAAAGGCAGGAGGAAGCAATGGGAAAAACACTATATTTGGAATGCGGCTCCGGGATCAGCGGAGATATGACAGTAGCAGCACTTTTGGACCTGGGAGCGGATCAGGAGACTCTTAAAAAGGCTCTTGCAAGTCTTCCTATAGAAGGCTTTCAGACGGAGGTCACACGGGTAAACAAGTCAGGTTTGGACGCCTGTGATTTTGCTGTAAAACTGGATGCCCGCCATGAGAATCATGATCACGATATGGAATATCTCCATGGCCGCACCCATGGAGAGGACCATGCGCATGGAGAATGTCACAGCCATGGACATGACAGCGAACACGGAGAACGTCACAGTCATGGAGACGGCCATGCACATGGAGAATGTCACGGCCATGGTGAAGAACATGAATATAAAGAAGGCCATTCCCACGAGACAGGACATTCTCATGGGGAACATATACATGGACAGGACGGGAAGGTCTTGGAAAGCCATATTATTTCCGGGGCAGAGCATTCCCATGAAGGCCACAGCCATCCTGCCCATGAACACAGGGGGCTCTCCGAGATCCTTGCGATCATTGAACAGGCGGATATCACCCCGCGCGCAAAGGAAACCGCGGTAAAAATATTCTGGATCCTGGCGGATGCAGAAGCGAAAGCTCACGGCGTTCCGGCGGAACAGGTACATTTTCACGAAGTGGGGGCAGTGGATTCTATCGTGGATATTGTGGCGGCTGCCGTATGCCTGGATGATCTGGATGTGGACAGGGTGATCGTTCCCAGACTCTGCGAAGGCCAGGGGACGATCCGCTGCCAGCATGGGGTGATCCCGGTGCCTGTACCGGCAGTGGTAAATATAGCCTCAGCCTATGGTCTGTCTCTTCAGATAACCGATGTCCAGGGAGAACTTGTCACTCCTACCGGCGCGGCCATCGTGGCGGCTGTACGTACAGACGAGAAGCTGCCGGAAGAGTTTATCGTGAAAAAGGTCGGACTGGGGGCTGGAAAACGAGCCTATGAATGCCCTGGCTTTTTACGCGCTATGCTAATAGAACCGAAGGCCTCTTCTGGAAAAAGCGATGTGATCTGCCGCCTGGAGACAAATATAGACGACTGTTCCGGTGAAAGCCTGGGCTATGTAATGGAAAGGCTTTTTCAGGAGGGGGCCAGGGATGTGCATTATACGCCTGTGTTTATGAAAAAAAATCGTCCGGCATGGCAGCTGAATGTGATCTGTGCAAAAGAGGACGCGGAAAAACTGGAAAATATTATCTTTACAGAGACCACTACGATCGGTATCCGCAGAATGCTCATGGAGCGCAGGATCCTGAAAAGAGAAGAAAAAAAGGTTAAAACTTCTCTGGGAGAGGCGGAGGTAAAAATCTGCACCCTTCCGGACGGAAGCGAAAGAATCTATCCGGAATATGAAAGCACAGTGAAGCTTGCCAAAAAAAATCATGTCTCCTACCGGGAAGCTTATGCTATAATAGAGAACGAAGCAAAAAATATTGCTGGCTGACCGCAGCCAGCAGCTAAGCTTTTTCGTATAAGGAGAATCCATCATGTATGATTATATGTGTACCTACTCCGGCCAGATGCTGAAACCTCTAGAGCTTAGGCCGGAGGATATCGACCCTTTGGATATCGCCCATGCTTTGAGCTTATTGTGCAGGGGAAGCGGGCATCTCGTCCATTTTTATTCAGTAGGACAGCATTGTATAAACTGCGCGAAGGAAGCTAAGGCACGAGGATGGGACAGGAGGGTGGTTTTAGGCTGCCTGGTTCATGACGCAAGCGAGGCATATCTTTCAGACATCATAAGGCCGGTGAAAAAACATTTATCGAATTATATGGAGCTGGAGGACCGGATCCTGCTGACGGTTTATCAGCGTTTCGGCATTGGAGATCTGACGGAAGAAGAGTATGGAAAGATACGACGGATCGACAATGAGATTTTGGAAAACGAAATTCCCGTCCTTATGAGCAGGCCGGGAGATACTCAGCCCGCAAAGCTTTTCTCAGAACCGGATTTTTCACAAAGAGACATGAAGGCTGTGGAAGAAGAGTACCTGCGCATGGTGAAAGAACTTATGGAATCACAGGAGGTTATTTAGGCATGAGACAGAAAAATATATTGATCGCTTATTTTTCGCATAAAGGCGAGAATTATTCTAATGGGAGTATTGTCAAACTGGAAAAGGGGAATACGGAACGGGCGGCAGAGATACTGGCAAAGGTTACAGGAGGAGATTTGTTTGAGATACGCAGAGAAAAAAAGTATCCTTTTTCTTATAAGGAATGCGTGTCGGAGTCAAGAAGGGAGCTTCAGGAAAACGCCCGTCCGAAGCTGGCTGAAGATATAGACATCACTGGATATGATGAAATTTATCTTGGTTTTCCAAACTGGTGCGGAACTATGCCTATGCCTGTGTGGACTTTTATAGAAGAACATGATTTTACTGGAAAAGAAGTATTTCCATTTTGCACTAATGAAGGAAGCGGAATGGGAAAAAGTGAAGGGGATCTGATCAAGCTGCTGCCTGATGCAAAGGTAGAAAAGGGACTTCCAATCCATGGATCTTCTGTAGAAGCCGCAGAAGAGGCAATAAAGACTTGGGCGATAGGACATGAATAAAGAAAAAGAGGATAGGAATATGAAGACAGGACTTGTTTTGGAAGGCGGCGCTATGCGTGGGATCTACACGGCTGGAGTGCTGGATGTTTTTATGGAACATAAGATCACCTTTGATGGGGTAATAGGCGTTTCCGCGGGAGCGATCCATGGCTGTTCCTATGTGGCCGGACAGAAAGGGAGAAGCATCCGGTATTATAGAAAGTACAGCAGGGATAAGCGTTTCATGAGCTTTTACAGTCTTATTCGTACCAGGGATATCGTTGGAGAAAAGTTTTGTTATCATGAAATTCCGGAGCGTTTGGATCCCTTTGACCACGAGGCTTTTTTAAAGTCAGATACGGATTTTTATGTAACCTGCAGCAATGTGGAAACCGGCAGGCCGGAGTATCTTAAGATCACGAATATGCTGGACGAGGTAGATTTAATCCGGGCATCCGCATCTATGCCCTATGTTTCCAGGATCGTATCGTTTAAAGGAAAAAAGCTTTTGGACGGAGGGTGTACGGACAGTATTCCTGTAAGGGCTTTTCAAAAGCTTGGCTATGAAAAATGTGTTGTTGTTCTTACCAGAGACGAAAAATACAGAAAAAAACCGGAAAATATGAAACTGTCCGGGGTGATGTACCACCGGTATCCGGAGTTTGCAGAGGCGATCCGCAACAGACATATCACCTATAACCGGACTGTTGCAGATATAAAGAAGATGGAAGATCG
>CALIZJ010000301.1 GCA_938028845.1 uncultured Blautia sp. | reverse complement strand
AGTCCCCTGGGAATACTTGTAGATTTTTTTCATAAGATAAGTTATAATAAAAATAAATTTTAACGGGGAAGAAGGAAGGTTTATGGCATACACCAGCGTTTCATTAGAGGAAGTCATACAGGTAGAATCCATTGTCACGATCCATTACTTTGAATACTGCAGTGATTTCCATTTTGCCGGAGAAGCCCACGATTTTTGGGAATTTCAGTGTGTGGATAAAGGCGAGGTGGAGGTAGTTGCAGGAGAAAAACTTCACGTACTTAAACGCGGCCAGGTGATCTTTCATAAACCAAACGAATTCCATGACTTAAATGCAAACGGAAAGAGCGCGCCAAATATCGTAGTCATTGCATTCCAGTGCCATTCCCCTATGATGAAATTCTTTGAAGATCAGATCTTAGAGATCAACGATCAGGAACGTCAGCTCATGGCAATGATCATTGCAGAAGCACGCAGATGTTTTTCCTCTCCTCTGGACGATCCTTATCTGGAGCAGATGAAAAAAAGCAAAGATGCCCCCTGGGGCAGCCAGCAGCTTATCCGGCTGTATCTGGAACAAATGCTTATCTGTATGATACAGCGCCATACCGCATCAAAGCCAACCGGTGCTTCCGGCCGCCGTTCCGGCATAAAGAAAGAGAATCCGGTTTACCAATCGGTAATCCGTTATCTGGGAGAACATATCCAGGAGTACGTCACCATTGAGAATATCTGCCATAATACTTTGGTAGGCCGCTCCCAGCTTCAAAAACTGTTTCGCGAAAAACACCACTGTGGTGTAATTGAATTTTTTTCCCGCATGAAGATCGACCTTGCCAAAGAGCTGATCCGGGAAAATCAGTTAAATTTCACACAGATTTCTGAATATCTGGGCTACTCCTCTATTCACTATTTTTCCAGACAGTTTAAAAAAATATCAGGAATGACTCCTTCTGAGTACAGTTCTTCTATCAAGGCACTCTCTGAAGGCAGACATTCATCCTGATACAGGTTTTCTATGGTGGTTGCAAATTTTATATAAAAGAAGGAGAGGAAAAAAATTATGAAGGTGTACAAAGTAAAGGATTATCAGGAACTCAGCCGTAAGGCGGCAAATATCATAGCCGCTCAGGTAATCATGAAGCCGGACTGCGTGCTGGGTCTTGCCACAGGCTCATCCCCAGTGGGAACATACGATAACCTGACTGCCATGTATGAAAAGGGGGATTTGGACTTTTCATCGGTTACTACGGTCAACCTGGACGAATATAAAGGACTGGACGCTTCCAACGACCAAAGTTACCGCTATTTTATGAATACCCATCTGTTTAACAGAATAAATATTCCTATGGAGCGCACATTCGTTCCAGACGGAACGGAAACAGACAGTGAAAAGGCCTGCAGCGCCTACAATGAGATCCTTCACAGCGTAGGGACTGTGGATCTTCAGCTTCTTGGCCTTGGCCATGACGGACACATTGGTTTTAATGAGCCCGCAGACTATTTTCCTGATGAGACCCACTGTGTGGATCTTACCGAAGTGACCATCCAGGCAAATAAGCGCTTTTTCCAAAGTGAAGCAGATGTCCCCAGACAGGCATACACCATGGGGATCGGCACTATTATGCGTGCAAAGATGGTTTTAGTGGTGGTAAGCGGAGCTGATAAAGCTGATATCTTAAATCAGGTGATCACCGGACCGGTAACGCCGCAGGTTCCTGCCTCTATCTTACAGTTCCATCCAAACGCAGTGATCATCGCAGATGAGGCTGCTTTATCCAAAACAGATTTATAAGATACATACATTCAGGGGGATGCCGCCATAAAGCTGCATCCCCCTGAAATAAATAGTAACCGGATTTTCTGTTTTCTCCTTATCTTTTTACCCTTATCGTCTTATCAAACACGGACCAGCGGCTGTATACATTCTTTCCGCTGTCATTTCGAGTATACGTGCGGGCAAACACTTCATAAGAACCCATCCGTACATTTTTAAATGTATAGACAGTTGATCTGTTATTTTTTGAGGCATAACGGATATACAAAGGATTCACAAGCTCCTGACAGCCTTCTTTTTCCACATAATCTGCCAGAACTATCCCATATCCTTTCGTTCCTGCTGATTTTTTTACGGTTACAGTCACTGTGTTTCCCTTTACTTTCACGCTTTGAACAGGCGATGGATCCGGTGTATTTATGGCAATTATCACCTCTTCCCTTTCAGACCAGGGACTGTACTGTGTACTTCCGTCAGAAAGGTTTCTCATAGACCTGGCAAAAAGATAATAGGTGCCTTTCTCAAGATAAAGGAAGTCCTGTGACAAACGGGAACTTTTTTCCTGTTTATAAAGATAGCTCCCATTTTCCGGGAAATCGGGACTTTCTGAAATCACATACTCATAAAACTGCGCATTGTCACATCTGGAATCCAGCTCCACATGTACTCCGTTATCCTGGTACACACTGGAGGTAATCTTTGGCGTCTCCAAGACGGATTCTCCTACAGATATAAAAGAAATTCCTTTTTCTTTGCAGTACTGATCTGCTGTAGACTCTGTGTTTCCATATACCGTACAGTTTTCATTTACAGCCATACCATATATACCGTATACGCTGTCTGGAATATGAAGCTCTCTAAGCGCCTCACATCCGCTGAAAATATCTCCGATTTCCAGGATTCCATCCTGTAAAGTCACTTTTTCAAGTGATGTACAGTCTTTAAAAACTCCGCTTGTAAGAGAATCTATCCTTCCTGGAATGGTTATCTCCTTTAAAGCAGTACACTGGGCAAACGCCCACCAGCCCACCTTTGAAAGCCCCTGGGGAAGTTCTATATGGGTGAAGCCGCATCCCTGAAAAGCCCGCACTCCGATTATTTCCAGATCTTCGGGAAGAGCGATCCTTTCAAGGGCGCTGCATCCGTAAAAGGTTTCCCGGGGGATTTCTGCTGTCCCCTGTTCCATAGAAACAGATTTCAGGCTGGTACAATTATAAAATGCCTTTTCCCCAAATTCCTTTATATTTCCCGGCAGTATGATCTCCTCAAGCCGTGACTGGGCAAATGCCTCTTCCCCGATGCTCTCTGTGCCGGGAGAAAGAATGATCCTGCTTAATCCGCTTCCTTTAAATGCACGGTCTCCGATAAACGTTACACAGTCCGGCAAAGTCACGGAAAATGTATTTGTACATTTTTCAAAGGCACCTTCTTTAATCCCCCCAACACTTATCCCTTGAATGGCAGATGGAATCACGATCTCTCCTATCAGATCCTCATCTGCATATGCCAGCATATATGTTTCTTCATCAGGCTGGTACTGATATTCGATCCCGTCCACATATTCTACCGAATCATTTATATCTCCAGTATCATAGGGAATCCCGTTCTCTCTTGCAAACTGCTCTGCGTAGGAACCTTTCTCCACAAACAGCGTCAAATGGCTGCTTCCTGCAAACGCCTGTTTATGGATCCGCTTTACGCTGGCCGGGATATAAAGCCGGTAAAGCCCTGTATTCATAAACGCATATTTTCCTATTTCCACAAAATTGTCCGGAATGATAAATTCCCTCATATTTTTACAGTTTTTAAAAGTATTCATACGGATGGACGTAAGGCCATTTCCAAGGACAATGCGGTCAATATCGCTGGCTGTAAATACGCCGATGTCCCAATAAGTCACTGAATCCGGAACTATTACCTCCTCCATCTTCCCGCCTATAAATGCACGGTCCCCAATGGAAGTGAGGGTATTGGGAAGGATTACTTTTTCACATTCAAAGTTTGAAAAAACATACCATTCCAGCTCTGTCACACCTTCCGGTATCACAAGAACATTATCCAATTTGCTGTTGGCAAACATATAGTGACAAATTTCCTTTAATCCGGCGGAAAGCCTCACATTCTCAAGAGAGGGGCAGTCCTGAAATCCAGATGCTCCCAGTTGGGTAACGCTGTCCGGAAGGACTGCATTTCTAAGGCTCGTACATCCGGCAAACACAAAACTTCCAAGGCTTTGCACACCCTCCTGCAAAATAGCTTCCTCCAGGTTTGCTGCCATATAAAAAGCGTACTCACCTATGGAAGTTACTGTTCCCGGAACCGTCACTTTTTTCAGTCTGCTGCACTGGGAAAACACAGAATCTTCGATTTTAATAACCGGTTTTCCATTGACTGTCTCCGGAATAAAAAGTTCCTGGGGAAGGGCTTCGTTGTAGCCTGTCACAGAGTAGCCGTCTCCGCTTTCTTCATAGAGATAAACCAGACCATCCTGCACCACAAGCTGATCCTGGGACTGGGATCCTTCCGCTATAAAAGGAAGTCCATGGACTGCCGCATATTCCTGGGCTGCCGATTCTTCCTTTCCATAGATCGTAACCGAAGCCTCTGTATGGAAAATCTCTCCTTCAATCTGTATCACACTGGATGGTATATACAGATACTTAAGTTCGGGCAGATTACAGAATGCCTTATCCTGGATTTTCGTTACTTTTTTTCCATCTGCCTCATCCACCAAGGCGATGGTGCCGTTTAGCAGATTACCGCTGTAGGCTTCTGCCGGAACAAAATAACTATCCGTTTCCCCATCATACTTGTAGGATACATTCTGAACGACCACCGTCTCCTGTATCTTTGTTTCCTCTCCTGCGGTAAATATGGGGGGAACTTCCGCAGAAATCTGTCCGGGAGCCTGCTTAGAGCTATCTTCCTGGGAATCTCCCGAGGTAAACAGATCTTCCAAACTGTTTTTTTCTTCTGTCACACTATCCGAGAAATCTGCCGCCAGCACATTTACAGCCGGCGTGGGAAGAACCAGAATTCCCGTAAGCAATACTGCACATAACCTTTTTCCTTTCATTTGCTTACCTTCTTTCCTGTCACTGGTTCACAACTTTTTTTCAAGCCGCTGGAGCCTGTGCCGCCTGACAAAAGTTGTTTTTTAATTTTCCCTCAGTTTTGCGACAATTTTGTTACAATTTTATTATACTTTTTCTTTATTCCGTTTTCAACTAAATTTATTTATTATTATAGAGTTAATTTTAAAACAGACTGCATCTGTCTGCATTTCCTTACTCCCAGTTTTTACAAACATCCACCCAGCCTGTACAATTGGAATATTTCTCCAATTCCGGGATCGTCAGTTCAATGGCACTGTTTCCGCTTCCGGCAGCAGGAAAGACAGTCTGGAAACGTTTCATGGAAACATCCAGATACACAGACACTCCCTCTTTTATCCCAAAGGGACACACGCCGCCTACCCCATGGCCGATCAGCTCTTCCACCTCATCCCGGGAAAGCATCTTCGCCTTTGTCTTAAAAAAGCCCTTATACTTACTGTTGTCGATCTTCGCATCTCCTGCAGTCACAATCAGCACCGGCTTTTCCTCCACCATAAACGAAAGGGTTTTTGCAATCCTTGCCGGTTCACAGCCCACAGCCTGGGCTGCCAGCTCTACAGTAGCCGAGGACTCCTCAAACTCCAGAATCTTCTCCTCCATTCCATACTGTTTAAAATATTCTCTTACCTTTACGATACTCATAACATTCTCCCTATACTCTTCTTTTTTACGTTTTTCTCTTATCGCTTTCCAGTGATACTGCGACAGAGTTATTATAGCACTCTCCCAAGCCTTCTGCATCATCTTTTTTAGGAGATCCAGCAATGGAAAAAGCTGGTGTTTAAAACACCAGCTCCATTTTCGTTCCCTTTCCAGGTTCACTTTCCAGATTTATTTTTGCATGATGGAGGGCAGCCCCGTGCTTGACAATAGACAACCCTAACCCTGTGCCGCCGGTCTGCCGGGAATGGCTTTTATCCACTCGGTAGAACCTCTCAAAAATCCTGCTTTGTTCATTTTTCGGTATCCCGATGCCATTGTCCTGAACGCAGTAAAAAGGCCTGCCCTCTTTCACACCTACATAGATACCTACATTTCCGCCCTCATACGTATATCGCACCGCGTTATCCGCCAGATTAAAAAACATTTCATAAAGCACATGGCGTACCCCACGGATAGCCACAGGCTTTCCCATCAAAGTCAGAGCAATCCGCTTTTTCTCAGCAGCATGCGTAAGATGAGCCACAATATCTTCCGCAAGCTCGTAAATATCCACCATCTCAAAAGGCATGTCGCTTTTTTTCTCATCCAGCCGGGAAAGCTGGATAATGTCGGACACAAGATTGGTCAGCCTGCTGGCTTCGTGGTAGATCCTGCCGGAAAAATCCGGAACATCTTCCGGTCTCACCATCCCGTTCATCATCAGCTCTGCATAACCGGAAATAGACATCAAAGGAGTCTTCAGCTCATGGGAAACATTTGCAGAAAATTCCCTGCGCATGGCTTCCGCCTCTTTAAGCTCCTCCACTTGGCTTACAATCTGCCTGTTCTGCTGATCCAAACGCACCAGAAGAGGCCGCAGTTCCTCATAGCACACATTGCGCAGCGGATGTTCCAGATCCAGCTCGTTGATGGGGGCGATCAATTCCTTCGTTTGTTTCTGCACCAGAAAAAATTCCAGGATCAGAATAATGACCATCAAAGCCCCTAAAAGGGTAAAGCTGGACATTAACGTTAAAAACACACTGTCTGTTGATCTTGCCATCCGCAGGATATTTCCATTCTCCAGGCGGAGGGCGTAATAAAAAGTCTGTTTTGATAAAGTTTCTGAAAAGCGCACTTCCTCTCCATATCCATCCGCCACAGCTTCCTGAAACTCTGTACGGTCACTGTGATTTTCCAGTTCCTGTGCGTCTGCCAGAGAATCAAAAAGTACATTTCCCTGGGGATCGATAAGAGTGATCCGGGTAGCGGTAAGAGAGTCCAGCTTCGTGCTTAAATACTCTTCTCCCATTTCCTCAATTCCATTTCGGACATATTCCGCTTCATCCCGGATGCCTTCCTTCATGTATGTATTAAATTTTCCATACATGACCACACTGGCGGCAATGAAAGTCAATAGCACTGACAGAACCACCAGTATACTCACATGGTTTAAAATACGCTGTTTCATCTTATTCCTCTATACGATAACCTACGCCGCGCACAGTCTCTATCATATTTCCAGCACTTTTCAGCTTTTGACGCAGAGTCCGCACATGCACATCCACAGTTCTTGTCTCACCGTCAAAATCATATCCCCATACATGGCAGAGGATCTGATTTCTGGTCATGACCAGCCCCTTATTTTCCACCAGATACTGCAAAAGCTCAAATTCCTTGCGGGTAAGTTCGATCTTTTCCCCGTTCAGCTTCACTTCATGTTTTCCGCTGTGGATCCGAAGCTCCCCGCATTTTACTTCCTTGTCATCATTCTGCTTCTGGCTTCTGCGCAGCACCGCCTTCACTCTGGCCACAAATTCCATCATTCCAAAAGGTTTTGTAATATAGTCATCGGCTCCGCCCTCTAATCCCCGCACCTTATCAAACTCTGTCTCCTTGGCGGTTACCATAATGACCGGGATATCTCTTGTGGAGAAATCGCTTTTTAATTTTTCCAGGATAGTATATCCGTCCTCACCTGGAAGCATGATGTCCAGCAAAATAAGTTCCGGGCTCTCCTTTTTCAGCTCCCCGAACAGTTCCTTCCCATCTGAAATCCCTCTGGCAGAAAAACCAGTGGTCTCCAGTGTGTATACGAGAAGCTCTCTGATATTCCTTTCATCCTCCACGCAATATATCATTTCACTTTCCCCTTTTTTTCTTCAATCTCAGTATACCCTTTTTTTCCATCGCACACAAGACTTCTTACGGAAGCTGGTATTTTAAGCGTACCTGCTCCAGATCATTGTGGAACGTATCATCCGGTGCATTTTTCATGATGTCGATATGGCTGTGGGTATCGTAAAGGTCTTCCCTTACCTGGGTAACACATACCCCGATATTGGAGCAATGGTCTGCTATACGCTCCAGACTTGTGGTGATATCAGAAAGGATAAAGCCCATCTCTATGGTACAGGAACCCTCACGCAGACGTTTTACGTGGCGTCTCTTTAATTCCTGGCTCAGCTCATCCACCACTTCTTCCAAAGGTTCGATGGCATTGGCAAGTTTTACGTCCTGCTGGGTAAATACCGTATAAGACATATCCACGATATCTTTTACCGCTTTTATCAAGACATGAAGCTCTTTTATCGCCTTATCGGAAAAACGCGCATTCTTTTCATGAAGTTCCTGGGCGGATTCCATAATATTTACCGCATGGTCCGAGATCCTTTCAAAATCTCCGATACAGTGAAGCATGATAGACAGGCTGTGGCTGTCCTTTTCTGTAAGGTCCTTGTGGCTTAACTTAACCAGATAAGTACCCAGCTCGTCTTCGTAACGGTCCACCTTGCTTTCGATCATCTGCACGGCTTCCACTTTTTCTTCTTTATAGTCGTCCAAAAGCCCTAATGCTGTATATAGTGCCTGACGGGATTCCTCCGCCATCTGTTTCGCCGCACTCTTTCCCTGTTCCATAGCAAAAGATGGTTTTTCCAGGAAACGGGATTCCAGGATCATAAAATCTCTGTCCTCTGCCGGAATCTCGTCTTCTTTTTTATCCTTGATGGTAAGACAGGCAAGCTTTACAAGTATATCAGAGAATGGCAGCCATACGACTGTAGCCGTAATATTAAAGGCGCTGTGCATAACAGCGATTCCTACCGGCGTAGCAGCCTCACTCATAAACGGAAAATGCACAAATGAATTTACCAGATAAAATGCACACAAAAATACAATCGTACCAATTAAATTAAAATATAAATGCATCATCGCTGCACGCTTTGCGTTTTTCTTAGCGCCAATAGCAGAAAGCAGCGCCGTCACGCAGGTTCCGATATTCTGTCCCATAATAATAGGCAGAGCGGACGCATAAGGTACAGCTCCTGTCATACAAAGAGCCTGCAGGATACCTACAGATGCAGAGGAAGACTGGATGATGGCAGTCAGGATCGTTCCTGCCAGCACACCGAATACCGGATTGGAAAATGCAGTGAGGATTCCTGTAAATTCCGGCACGTCAGCCAGCGGTTCCACAGCGCCGCTCATGGTCTCCATACCAAACATCAATACAGCAAAGCCGATGAGGATGGTTCCGATATCTTTTTTCTTTGCACTTTTGCAGAACAGCAAAAATACCACACCGATCAGCGCCAGAATCGGTGCAAAAGATGAAGGTTTTAAAAGCTGAATAAAAAAGTTTTCACTTTCAATCCCGGCAAGACTCAAGATCCAGGAGGTGACGGTAGTACCGATATTCGCTCCCATGATCACGCCAACAGCCTGTGTAAGCTTCATAATGCCGGAGTTTACAAAACCTACTACCATAACAGTAGTCGCAGAGGAAGACTGGATCACTGCAGTCACTCCAAGTCCCAAAAGAACCGCCTTTAATTTACTGGAGGTGAGGTTTTCCAAAATCTGTTCCAGCTTTCCGCCGGACACTTTCGCCAGACCATCTCCCATAACCTGCATGCCGTACAGGAACATGGCAAGACCGCCCAGTAATGTCAGTATGCCGAAAAAATCCATAGTTTTTCTCCTTTACCTAATTTTAATATAACCTCATTTTAACTGGCTTATGTAAATTCTTCCCCACCCGAATGTAAAATTTATGTAAAATCCGACAAAATACTCCCTATTTTGCCTGTGATGGGGACATACCTGATTGGGTTAAATACCGAAAAACGGGAAAACACGAAACTGTGTTTTCCCGTTCAAACTCTTGTCAAGCGGATATTCGTAATCCCACAGGCACGCCTCCCCTTCACTGTTTCCCTGATTTGGTTAAAATCCCCGGATCTCCTCATCTTCTTCTCCTGTTTTATCTATGGAGCGGATGATAAGATAATAACTATAGTCATCGTTAACCGTAACTTTTACACGGTCTCCGACTTTATGACCTTTTAATGCGGCGCCGATGGGGGAATCAATACTCACACGGTTTTCCAGGGAATTTCCCCGGATAGAAGTCACCAGTTTATAGCGTTCTACTTCATTGTCCTCTTCAAAAAGGACCTCTACAATGTCATCCATTCCCACCTCGTCCTCTTTGGACGTATCTGCCACAATGTCCGCTGTCTTAAGCATTCTTTCCAGGTAACGGATCCTGCTTTCATTTTGGTTTTTATGCTTCTTTGCAGCATAGTACTCAAAATTTTCACTTAAATCCCCCTGGGCCCGCGCTTCCTTGACCGCGTCAATGGCCTCTTTACGGATCACCAGCTTACGATGCTCTATCTCCTGCTCTATCTTTTCTACGTCTTTAGGCGTAAGCTTTTCTCTCATGGTCTTTTTCCTTATTCCTCGCCCTGAAGCTTCTGGATCAGTTTTTCCATAGCCTCTACAGAATTAAAATTTTCCGGCTCAATGTCGTCAAAAGAGATCTCTACATCAAAGGAATCATTGATTTCGCCAATAAGAGAAACAAGGTCAAAGGAATCCAGGATTCCATCATCAATAAGCTGTGTTTCTGTGGCAAAATCCACCTCCGGCCTTAATTCTGTAAGAATTTCCATTAAATCTTCTCTCATGTTTTTTCTCCTCTCTTTATTCCGCCAGCCTGGGCTGGGGCAATGGTAATATTTTATTTTTTCTCCAGAATAAACTGCCTGGAAACAGTACCATCATCTGTAAACCCGCCTTTTATATACATACCGATGGCGCGGGAGTTCTTTTCATCCACCCAGAAATTCGCTTTCTCGACGCCATACTCTTCATAGGCGAATGTTACGACTGCACAAAACATTGCCTTTCCCATTCCGTTTCCACGAAGGGAAGGTTCCACAGAGAGATGCTGCAAAAAGGCATTTTTTCCTTTTTTAATCGCCATCGCTACAGCAAATACTGTTCCGTCAGAAAGACGCATAGCAATAATCTCTCCTTTTTCACAGGACTCGGTAAACTCCTGCTCTTCTAAAAGGAATGTGCTGTATACATCCAGGCTCTTCTTCCACAGAGAGGATATCTCCCGGTAATCTTCCGGCTTTGCCTTCTCTGCCCGAAACCTGTGCTGGGCTTCACTATAGTCTTTCGGCGGATGGAAATCTCCTTTTGCGCACTCCATCCGGCGGTATCTTTTATAGGGGATGAAACCCTTTTCCAGCCATTTTTCATAGCCGCCTTTTTTCAGGGCCGTCTCCTCATCTCCCCGGAAAACATAATCCAGGATAACTGCGTTTTTAACAAGGTCTTCCTTTCCAAAGTCCATAGAAACCTGTGCATCTTTATCCACATAATAATACAGTCTGGCACAGGACTCCTCTGTCACAAGGAAATATAATCCTTCCGGTTTCTGTTCGTAATATAACTTTCCCCGCCCTGCCATATCTTCCACCTCAGCCGGAAGAAAAAAGCAGTTGGACTGGGCTCCTTTATGGTTTTTCTTAAATTCTTTTACAAGCCCTCCGAATTGGGCGGAGGATTCAATTTTTTCCATTTATGATATACCTTTCCTTTAGTGCCGCCCTGTCTATCTTTCCATTTTTATTTAGCGGAAGCTGCTCCAGGTAAATATATTTATTGGGGCACATATATTTAGGCAGATAAACCTGCAAATCCCTGACGATTTGTTTCTCACAGGGTTCTTCCGCCTGATAGAACATATAGATCTTTTCATTTTCTCCATCGTAAATACAGCAGCTTCTGGAGATGTAGGCAAGTCCGTCCAGCACCGTCTCGATCTCTCCAAGCTCTATCCGATGTCCCATATGCTTGATCTGGAAATCTTTTCTGGTAACATAAAAAATTTCCCCGTTCCGGTATTTTCCCAGATCGCCCGTCCGGTAGATCAGCTCCGGATAATCTGTGTTTAAAGGATTCTGGCAGAAAGCTTTTTCTGTGGCCTCTTTATTTCTGTAATATCCCAGTGCAAGGGAAGTTCCCCGCACGCAGATTTCTCCAAGCTCCCCTTCCCCTGCCAGACGGTTCTCCTCGTTAAGAAGGAACATGTCTGTATTGGGAAAGGCTTCCCCAATAGGCAGAGTTTCATTCAGGGAAAACTCTCTGTCCACAATATAATAGCTGCAATTGCAGGTAATTTCCGTGGGGCCGTAAAGATTTACATACATGGCATCCGGCAGTTTTTCCCTCCAGTAGTTTAAAACCTTTATGGGCATCACTTCACCGGAAAACATGATCTTCTTTAAATAGGCAGGCCGCTCCTTTTCCAATCCTTTAAAGGTCGCCACAAGGGCCAGGGCGGATACTGCCCAGATAACCGCAGTAACTTTCTTTTCATTCAGATAGGGGATAAGAAGCTTCGGGAAGGAAAACATCTTCTGAGGCACGATATACATGGTCGCACCATTGCGAAGAGCAGAATAAATATCCTTCACAGAAACGTCAAAATCAAAAGGCGCCTGATTGCCAAACACCTCGTCCTCTGTAAAAGAGAAGCACTCTGCAAACCGCTCTACCAAGTCGATGACAGAACGATGACACACAAGCACCCCCTTAGGCGTTCCGGTAGAACCGGAAGTATAAATTGCATAAAGGGGGTCTGTGTCAATATGGCTCTTTCGTATCCTTTCAAGGAGCCCCTCGTCTGTTCTGGTATCCAAAAGCTGCTCATACACAAGCACGCAGCCTGCATAACCCAGTTTTTCCACAAAAGGCAGATCCTTTTCCCTGCATACAAGACAAACGGGTTTTACCGTATCAAGGATCATGGAGATCCTTCCCGGCGGGAGCGCTTTTCCCACAGGCACATAAAAGTTGCCTGCATACACGCTTCCCATAAATATCTCAACGCTTTCCACATCCCTGTCGATCAAAACCGCCACAGGCTGCCTGGGGGCACCCTTTTGGGCAATGGCCGTTCCTATGGCCTTTCCGTTTTTAACACATTCCCTATAGGACACTTCCCGGTCAGGGTCTGCGAATACGATCTTATCCGGATGTTTTCTTTCGGCTCTCTCCAGGTAATCTAAAATATTATAAATCATCCAGGAAACTCCCTTCACGCTTTTTTCCCTTTACGTGGCTTGATCCTTTCTTTAAAGTCTTCCCTTAATTTCGGATCAACAGTGGAATATACCTTCCTGTCATCCTCTAAAATAGCAGATGCCTCTTCTTTTGTCAATTCCCCGCGGCGCACAAGGACGGCAAGTTCTCCCGTACGCACCGGATACCCTTTCTTTTCAATGCTGAAATTCTCTGCCAGCGCATGGGCCCAGCAGTCTGCATGGGGAAGTCCCGTACCGGAACGTTTCCAGCCGATCTCTTTTTCCAGGAACTTCATGGTCTCTTCCTCTGTGATATCGTGATAAGCAAAGAAGGACAGATTCATTACCTCCACATCATCCAGGTAATCCATCAGCTTACGCTCTGCACATTTTTCCACCAGCTTGCCGAACATCTGGTATTCAAAATCTTTCAGATTATAAGAAATCTCAAAGGGTTCAATGCCCCTTGTAGATAAAGCGTTCTGCAGGATCTGGCCTTTCGTCCTTCCGTTTACGATCAGCGGGATGCCGAATTTCCCTGCAATTTTATGGCAGTAATAATTTCCAAAGTGGAAACATACAGAACAGAAATTTTTCATAAGGGACACACATTTGCTGTAGTATAAGCGAAGATCCTGTTCATTCAGACGGACTGTCATATAGTCCACATCCAGCTTCTGAAGCACGTTCTCTATATTATTTCTTCCGTATTCTGTATGGAAGCCGTTCTGGAAGGTCACTGCCAGGACGCGCATGCCATATACTTTTTTCATCTGCCAGACAATGTAGCTGCTGTCTTTCCCGCCGCTGAATCCCACTACACAGTCATAAGGTGCATTGGTCTCAGCCGCTTTTTTCTTGGCAAGCTCTACCTTTTCTATAAAAATCTGATGTCTTTTCTCCGGATCGTGCAGGATCTCTTTATGTTCGTCATAAAAATCGCAGTAATTGCAGGAACCGTGGTCGTTAAATTCTATGTCCGGATAGGTTTCCGGCAATCCGCATTTTTCACAATATCTCACTTTTTTTCCTCCTAGAAATAATTCTTTTTTGTTACAATTAGTAAACCACTAATTGTTATATCTTGTCAACGTGTAATCTTTGTGAAATATTAAATTCATATTCTCTCCGATCCGCACTTTTTTATATACAGGCCAAATTCTACTCCATTGGGGACATTTTTCACTTCCACATCCCCGCCGTGGGAAAGAGCTGCCTGCTTGGCAATGGACAGGCCAATGCCAAAACTCCTCTGCTCCCGGGTGCGTGCGGTATTGATCTTATAAAACACGTTCCATATTTTCTCCAATTCCTCCTCAGGAATAGGATTTCCCTCGTTAAACACAGAAAAATGCACCCATTTCTCGTCCTCCCATGCCCGGACACGGATCAGCCCGTTTTTCTTTCCATAGCGGACTGCATTTTTTACAAAATTGTAAATTCCACGCCGGAGCATTTCATAGTCTCCGGTAATTTCTCCTAAAATCTTGTTTTCCTCTTCATAGGTTCCTTCCCAATCCGGATAATCGCTGTTTAAAAATCTGCGTATCCCGTTTAAAAGCTTCTGGGTTGGGAACCGTTCCTGATTCAGAATACTTTCGCCATATTCGTGGAAGGATACTTCCAGCATCTGCTGAATGATGGAATCCATCCGCTCACACTCGTCCGCTATGACCGCACAGTATTTTTCCAGTTTTTCCGGCTGTTCCTGGGAGATATAGGGCATGTTCTCCGCGTATCCCATAATGACGGCAGTAGGCGTTTTAAGTTCGTGGGCCATATTTCTTACCAGCTCGTTGCGCAGTTCCACATCCTTTTGCAGCCCTTCCATTGCCTTTTTCAGCTTGTCAGACATCACATTTACCGACTCTGCCAATGCTCCCAGCTCATCCTTGCTGGTCACAGGCACCATCTCCTCAAAATCCAGTCTGGCTATCTGCTCCGTTACTTTATTAATTTCCCGAATGGGTTTTGCCATTCGTCCAGACAGATAAATGATCACAGGAATTCCGCAGAGCAAGGTAATACAGGCAGCGATCACAAAGCAGACTTCCATAACCCGCATACTGCTGTTCAGTCCGGTAACGGATTTACGGATGATCACATATCCCCTTCCAGGAACCTTATTCATCTGCACAAAAGACGCCTTATTATTCTCATCGAAATTACTGAAAAAACTGCTTCCTTTTTCTTCCAGCTCATCCTTATTCTGTTCCACAGTTTCCAAGGTTTTCTGTCCCAAATGTCCCCTGGACGCTTCCCAGACCCTTGTGGACATAAGGATATTCATATCCTCATCTACCACTGTAATGTAAGCGTTTCCCTCAAATGCAATGGCATCAATGTCTCCCCTGGATATGTCCCAGTCATTGTCATTGAGCTCCTGGATCGTCTTTTTTGCCAGCCCCTCCATACGGCTGCGGTTCCACTGGGACACCAGGCTTTCCTTTAAAACTCTGGAGATTCCGATCATCAGCAGCAAAAAACAGATGATCAGGACAAATCCGAAAAAGATATATTTTTTCCTCAAAGAATTCATCATGGTTTATCCTCCGGCTGGAACGCATAGCCAATCCCACGCACGGTACGGATGTAATTGCCGCACTCCCCCAAATCTGTGCGCAGCATCTTGATATGGGTATCGATGGTGCGGATATCTCCTTCATAGTCAAATCCCCAGATACGTTCTAATATCTGATCTCTGGTAAGAACAATATTCCGGTTTTCCATCATGTAAAGAAGGAGCTGGTATTCTTTATTTGTTAAAACTGCCTCTTTTCCAGCCACAAGAACACGGCAGCCTTTTAAATCCACTTCCAGTTCTCCTGCTTTTCTCCAGTCTCCACCCTTCTGAGATGATATTTTGTAAGTGAGAGCTGCCCGTACTCTTGCCAGCAGTACCTTGGCATGAAACGGCTTGGACACATAATCATCGGCTCCTGCTTCCAGACCCTTC
>CALIZJ010000300.1 GCA_938028845.1 uncultured Blautia sp. | reverse complement strand
CGAAAGTGATTTCAATAAACTGATTGAAATTGGTTTATCTTATATTCCAGAAGAATGTGCATGTGCAAAGGTGATTCATCTGGTTATGGATTGCTATGAGAAAAAGATGGACTATAAAGAGGTACGTGATTTAGTTTTAAAGGAATACAGGGGATGTGTATCTGGAGCGAATCCTTTAACAGGAAGCGGAGAAGATTATGAAAAAGGCTTCTTTGATGGAAAACTTGGTTTTGACGTTCCGTCAAATATTGGAATTATCATCATCGGTATGCTTTATTCAGAAGGCGATTTTGACAAACTCATGCAAATAACCATTAACTGTGGAGAGGATACAGATTGTACGGCGGCAACGGTAGGTGCTGTATTTGGTATTATACATGGGGCGCAGGAGATTCCGCAGAGATGGTTGGAACCTATCGGAATGACTATAAAAACAGGGTGTTTGAATCTGGGTGAACTTGGAGGATATGGAGCGGAAATTCCACAGGATATAGATGAGCTGGTGGATCGTGTGACAAATATTGCAAAGCAGGTTGGACTAGCTTATGTAAATGGCTTAGAATTAACAGATACAGTTCCAGTGAAAGAAACCATACCGGGAGGGTTAATGTGTGAAGACTCTCAGATATTTGGTGAAATGGTAAAGGGCCCTGTATATTCTTTTGATTTCTTTGATATCCAGGTAGTATATGAAGGAGGACCTGCTATCAGAAATGCACAGCCTAAGAAAGTAACTCTTCGTATAATTAATAAATATAAAAATGTAGAAGCACTGGATATTAAGGTATGGTGTGATGAAGATGTTAATGTTTTTCCTTCAAAGAGTGGAAGACTCTTAGTAAAAGCACCCTATTTCCGAGGACCTGCATTTCGTGGCAATCTGGAATGTGCAGAATTTGAATTTATGTGTGAGGATATAAAAGTTCCTGTTATAAATGGGGTATTTCAGATAACATCACCGGGAAGACATACGAATATGAATGTTCCGTTTGTTTTTATCAATGGAAATTTGCAAACATATAACGAAGATTTCTATTATAAATTCTAATAAAAAGGATAGAATTTGGACGATTAAAACATATATGCTTACAGCTTAACTTACATGACTGCAAAGGCAGAACAAAGCCCGATTTTCAAGGGCTTTGTCCTGCCTTTCATAGATTAAATTATTAAAATTTATGGGGAATTTACCTGTCAGAATCTAAAACAATACATTTATTCTTCATCCAGATAATACCGGGGTTTGCCCTGCGTTTTTTGCCGTACTCGATGGCTTGGGAGAGACATCCTGCAATACATGCATTCCTTACCCCATGTGGGCCCTTTTGAAGCTCTACATTGTTTAAAGGGCAGCTAAGTTCGCGAGTGCTGTTATCAAGGCGCAGGAGACAGATCCAGGGACAAATGTGCTTACAGGCATGGAGTTTGAAACTTCAGATGATGAGAAAAAGGCAGAGGATGCACAAGCATATTTAAGCTCTCTGGGTATTTCAGAGAAGGCGTCCTTTTATCAGATGCTCATGTATTACTCCGCAAATAACACAGAAACCAGCGAGGCTTCTGCCGGGCAGCAGACTATGACGGCGGGAAATATGACAATGGATGAAAGTTCCATGGCAGCGGCTCTTGATCAATGGCTGGTGAACGATCCGGATCAGGAGCTTCTGGTAAAAGTATACGATGAATATATAGCCGGCTCCACGTATGAAGAGAATATGGATGCGTTCGGCAAAGTAAGCTACGAAGCCCCTTCCTCCATTAGTATTTATACAGACAGCTTTGAAAACAAGGACGCGATAGCAGCATGTATTGAATCGTACAATGAAACTGCGGATGAGGATGCGAGGATTACGTATACGGATTATGTGGCAATGCTGACTTCCTCTGTCACTACGATCATAGACGGAATCTCCTATGTTTTGATCGCTTTTGTGGGGATTTCCCTTATAGTATCCTGTATTATGATCGGCATTATCATCCATATTTCGGTTATGGAGCGGACGAAGGAAATCGGGATCCTGCGTGCTCTGGGCGCTTCTAAACGGAATATTTCCCAGGCGTTTAATGCGGAAACCTTCATCATTGGATGCTGTGCCGGCCTTTTGGGAATCGGCGTATCTATATTAGCTTTGATCCCGATCAATTCTCTTATTGAACGTTTTTCAGGAATAACCGGGATGACGGCACAGCTTCCGCTGACTTCTGCGTTGCTCCTGATCGCGCTCAGTATTGTCATTACGATTCTCGGAGGGCTTCTGCCGGCGAAAAAAGCGGCGAAAAAAGACCCGGTGATCGCGCTTAGGACAGAGTAGAGGATAAAATGCGGCATCACTTATATAAAAAGTGTTTATGCAAATAGAATTGCAAAAACAGGACAGTTTGGAAGAGAATTTCCGGCTGTCCTGTTTTTGCGGTTATGCCTTAAAAAGAAATTGAAAAATGGGAAAGAATACTATATAATCAAGTTATATAAAACATTTATATAACTTGATTATGAAAAAAGGGAGGTACTATGCCAAAACAGAGGATCACAAAGGAAATGGTTGTTAATGCGGCTTTTGAAATTGCCCGGACAGAGGGAATGGAAAAGGTCATGGTAAAAACTATTGCCGGGAAGCTGGGCTGCTCCGTACAGCCTATCTACAGCTATTGCCAGAATATGGACAGTCTGCGAAAGGATGTGGCCTGCCGTGCGGGCACGTATATGCAGGAATATCTAAAATCTCATATAGACTTGGATAATCTGTTTCAAAGCACAGGACGGGCGTATATACAGATGGCAAAGGAGGAACCTCACATTTTTAAGATTTACATCTCAAGGGAACGGGAAAATATCACTTCCCTTGACGATCTATATCAAACAGAGACAAATCCGAAGATGGCAAAGATTATTGCCGGGCATCTCCATATCAGCGAAGAAGAGGCCAAACAATTGCATCTGCATATGCTGATCTATACCATTGGGATAGGGACCATCCTATCCGTTACTTCATCCGGCATTTCAGAAAAGGAGATTTTTCATCAGCAGGAACAGGCGTACCAGGCATTTTTTAAATTTATCCAAGGAGGGAAACAGCCATGAACCATATTTTAGTCACCTATAAAAGCGTTACAGGCTTTACAAAGGAGTATGCAGAGATTATCGCAAAGGAACTGGACTGCAGGATCATGGATTTTAAAGAGGTCTCAAAAGAAACCATGTCCGGATTTGATACAGTCATTTTTGGCGGCCGGTTTCATGCGGGGTCGGTAGACGGGCTGAAAAAAGCAAAAGAGCTTTTCAAGGAAAGCAAAGCGAAAAATTTTATTATTTTTGCCACAGGAGCCACGCCAAACGCAGCAAAAGACATGATCTGCGAAGCATGGAAAAATAATCTTACGCCGGAGGAAATACAGAAGATTCCTCATTTTTATATGCAAAGCGGCCTGCGGTACGAAAAAATGTCTTTTGGGGATAAAATGATGATGAAAGTATTTGCTAAAATGATGAAGCATAAAAAGGATAAAAATGAGTATGAAAAGAAATTCGAAAAAGCGATCGCCGCTTCCTATGATTTCTCATCCAGGGAATATGTGAAACCGTTGGTTGGTTATGTAAAGGAAGGAAAATAGTGGATAGGAAAGCGCCTCTCTTACCTTAGCGTATTGTAGGAAAATGTTACGGAAATAGGTGGAGGCTGCCGGCTGTACTGAGGCTGGTAACAGGGCTGCGGATATGTATATTTTCAGCCTCTTGACGGTGAATCATAAATAGTATACGATGGATTTAAGCGAATCAGGAAGTCCCCTGCTTTATACTGCGGCAAGAAGTAAACATGGCAGGGGCCTGCCTGTCTCAGAATGGGCAAGAGTCCCTTCTGAGAAGCAAAGGAGCGGCTATCTGATTATGTGCAAGCAGCGAAGCAGATGTATGTCCTGTGAGTGCCTGGCATAGCTGCTTGACTACATACAGTAAGCGATGACGTAAGGAGGAAAAACGCATGAAGATTTATGTGGACGCAAAAGCAGCCCGTGACGGAAATGGTTCTAAGGAATCCCCATTCAAATGCATCAATGATGCAGCGCAGATTGCGCAGCCGGGAGACGAGATCCTGGTAGAGCCTGGCATATACCGGGAATATGTGGACCCCAGAAACGGCGGCCGGGAAGATGCCAGGATCACCTACCGCAGCACCCAGATGCTTGGCGCGGTGATCACCGGAGCGGAAGAGGTGAAGAACTGGAAACCGTATCAGGGAAATGTGTGGGTATGCAGGATCGATAATTCTATTTTTGGAAACTATAATCCCTATACTACCTATGTTTACGGAGACTGGTATTTTGCCGGACGGAGCAAGCACACCGGAGCGGTGTATATGAATGACAAGATGATGTATGAAGCGGATAGCCTTGATGCCTGTATAAAAGGAGAAGTATATGAGTGTTCCTGGGAACCGGAAGCATCTGTTTATAAATGGTATTCCCAGCAGGAGGGAAATGAAACGGTTCTTTATGGGAATTTCCAGGGGAAAAATCCTAACGAAGAAAAGGTGGAGATCAATGTCCGCCGGGAGTGTTTCATGCCGTCAAAAACGGGAGTGGGTTATATTACCGTCAGTGGCTTTTCCATTAATAAAGCCGCTACCACCTGGGCGCCTCCTGCGGCTTACCAGGACGGCATGATCGGGCCGCACTGGTCTAAGGGATGGATCATAGAGGACTGTGAGATCAGCAACAGTAAGTGCGCCGGAATCTCTTTAGGAAAATATCTTGATCCGGAAAATGATCATTATTTTACCTATAAACATGTAAAAAGTCCTACCCAGATGGAAAGAGACGCCGTATGCAGAGGACAGTACCACGGATGGCTCAAGGAAAAAGTAGGCAGCCATATTGTCCGCCGCTGCAACATCCATAACTGTGAGCAGGGCGGGATCATCGGGCGTATGGGCGGCGTGTTCTCTGTGATCGAGGACAACCACATCCACCATATCAACAATATGATGGAATTAGGGGGAGCCGAGATCGCAGGCATTAAGATGCATGCGGCCATAGACGTTATTTACCGCCGCAATTATATCCACCACTGCACTATGGGAATCTGGTGCGACTGGGAGGCGCAGGGAACCCGCATCACTCAGAACCTTTTCCATGACAACCAGCGTCCGGAATTCGCGAAGCAGCTAAAAGGCGGTATGATGAGCCAGGATATTTTTGTAGAAGTAGGACATGGACCTACACTTATTGACAATAATATTTTACTTTCGGACGCTTCTCTGCGCATGGCTACAGAAGGTGTGGCTATGGTCCACAATCTGATCTGCGGCGCGCTCACCTGTGTGGGCGAAGGGACAGGCCCGCGCTATACGCCCTATCACATTCCGCACCGCACGGAGGTCATGGGCTTTATGACCATTCTTCACGGAGACGACCGATTCTATAATAATATTTTCGTCCAGAAGTGGCCGGCCGCACCGTTTGTTACGCTGCGTGACAGCAGGGAAGGAACGGATGAAGAAAACCGTGAGGTGGGAACTCATGTGATGGATGAATATCCCACTTATGAAGAATGGATAACTATGTTTGACATGGATACCGACACCCCGGACATGGCGAAGCTGGAAACGGCTCATGGAAGCCATCTCCCTGTTTGGGCAAAGGGAAACGCCTATTTTAACGGAGCGAAAGCATGGAAAAAAGAGACGGACAATCTCGTTGATACAGAACACGAGGTACAGGTGGAGATAACCTTCCAGGATGGAAAGCCGGTGCTGGCCACCAATCTGTATGAATTCCTGGGAGATTTTTCGGGAAGCATGATCCACAGCGATACCCTGGGATGTGCCTTCGAACCGGAAGAGCGTTTCGAAAATCCAGACGGCTCATCTATCACCTTTGACAGGGATTATTTAGGCGAACACCGGGGAATGAGGATTCTTCCCGGGCCTTTCGCGGATAAGACGGACGCTGGAAAAAAGCTTTGGTAAAGAGAACGCCGAAAACACCAAATGGGGTGGAGATATGAAAAACAAAGTGATAAAATAGGAGACAGCATTCGGGGATTCGGACAAAAATAAGGAGAAGATTATGAGACTGTGCATAGCAGACACTCCATGCAAGGTTTGAGGACACTGCATGGAGGGATGGGCCAAAAGGCGGCTTACGTCCTCAGACTTTGCGACTTGATTGAGAAAAAAGATCAAAGGAGCAAAGTAAAAGATGAAAAAAATAGAGATAAAAGAATTAAGAACCTTTCTTATTTTGTGGAGCACACAAGCGTTATCACAGCTTGGAAGCGTGATGACCAGCTTTGCGCTTACATTGTGGCTTTATGAAAAAACAGGCTCTGCGCTTCAGACGGCGCTGCTGTCCATCTGTTCTTATGTGCCCTATATTTTAATGAGTGTTTTTGCCGGGGCATTCAGCGACAGATGGGATAAGAAGAAGGTTATGCTTGTGTGTGATTTTCTTGCGGCGTGCTGTACAATTGGTGTCTTAGGTTTGTTAAAAACGGATCTGCTGCGGCCTGTACATATGTACATTTTAAATGGGATCAACGGTCTGATGAATACAGTGCAGCAGCCGGCCAGCGATGTGGCAATGACCTTGATCACACCGGAAAAATATTATCAGAAAACCAGCGGACTGCGGTCCTTTTCCAACTCTCTGATTACGATTTTAAATCCGGTATTTGCCACGGCTCTTTTTTCCTTTGGGGGAATGGAAGCTGTGATCTATATCGATCTGGGAACCTTTGGGATTGCGTTTGCGGCGCTGTTGTTTCGGATACGGATTCCTTCTGCCGGATATGGGAAAGGAGCGCAGAAGGAAGGGCTGATGGCTACAGTAAAATCGGGATTAAAGTATTTATATGATAATCCTATGATATTTACACTGATTCTTTTTCTGGCAGGAGTAAACTTTGTGGCTTCCGCCTTTGACGCGGTTCTTCCGGCGTATATTCTGCCAAGAGAAAACGGCGGAGAAAGGATCCTGGGAATCGTTTCCTCCTGCGCAGGCATAGCTACATTAATAGGAAGTGTGATCGTGACCTTGCTTCCTGCGCCTAAGGACCGTATTCGTGTGATTTATTTGACTATGCTGTTCGCGCTGGGAACGGAAAACTTTTTGCTGGCATTTTTCAGGCTGCCGGTGCTCTGGTGTCTTAGCCAGATCATTGGGTGGATCCTGGTGCCGCTGATGAATGCGAACCTGGATGTGGTTTTAAGAAAAACCATCCCGGTGCAAATGCAAGGACGAGTATATTCCTGCAGGAATACACTGCAATTTTTTACCATTCCCCTGGGGTTGTTTACGGGCGGCTTTATGGTGGATAAGGTCTGTGAACCTATTATGGCGTCAGATTCTGCCGATGGTTTGCTTTGGTTCTTGTTCGGCAGGGGAAAGGGATCAGGGGCTGCCATGATGATGTTTTTCTTAGGAATCCTTGGTGTGAGCATCTGTTTGATTTTTGGACATATTTTAAAGAAATATAGATTTTCCGAGGAGTAAGCGGAGGAAAGGCAAAAAACCTCAGCAAGCTGCGGGACATTAAATTTGCAGCGCAGCAAAGCTGTGGGGGATTTGGTCTACGCTTGGCTCGCTGCCTGCGGGAATAAAAGGACAGACGGACCGGACAATGTTTCGGTCCGTTTTAATAGGGAGGGAAGCAGATGGACAAAAAAGCGAAAATTTTGATCATAGAGGATGAGAAGACGATCCGTATGGAGCTGGAAGGGGCTCTTCAGAGGGCGGGATATGAGACGGCTGCCCTTTGCCGGTTTTCTAACGTGGCTTCGGAGGCCTTAAAAGAAACGCCGGATCTTATTTTGCTGGACGTAAATCTTCCCGGTATTAACGGGCTTCACATCTGTGAGCAGATCCGCAAAGTTTCCCAGGTCCCTATCATCTTCGTGACAGGAAACAATACGGCCATGGACGAGCTGGACGGTATTCTGCGGGGCGGGGATGATTATGTATCCAAGCCCTACCAGCTTCCTGTATTAATGGCGCGGATCGGCGCTGTCCTGAAACGGACCTATGGCCGGGCAGGCGGAGAATCCGTACAGACAGAGCATAAAGGCGTAGTGCTGGATACGGCGGCGGGACAGATCAGGAAAGGAATAAGAAAAGCGGATCTGACGAAAAACGAACTGAAAATACTGTACTGCCTGTACCAGCATCCCGGCGAGATCGTATCCCGGGCAGATATGATAGAGTATTTGTGGGACAATGAAGTGTTCATTGATGACAATACCTTAAGTGTGAACGTTACCCGCCTTTTTCCAGGAGAAAATATTTCCGGGAATTGCTGTCTGTCCTTGAAGAATTAGATCAAAGATATCTGATCGCAGAGGTTATGAAGCCGGGCCCAAGGCTTGAGGACAGGCTGTACTGGGAGATCCTGAAACGGTCTAATAAATCTGTTATGGAAAAAATCCATGAAGTAGAAGATAGTCAAAAAGAATATAAAGAATATGTAGAAGCCTGGATCCATGAAGTAAAAACGCCTATCGCAGCCGCCAGACTGATCTGTGAAAACAGAAGGGACGAAGGCTTCAGAAGGGTACTGACAGAACTGGACGAAATAGAGAATGAAGTAGAAAAAATATTATATTTTGCCAGGATGGAACGGGTGTATCAAGACTATCTCATACATCCTGTAAACCTTCGGAAGGTGGTCTTATCCGCCATTCAGGGAGAAAAAAGACACTTTATCCAATGTGGAATGGAGATTTCGCTGGACATGGAGGATCTTATCGTCTCCACAGATGAAAAATGGGTAGAATTTATTTTAAAACAGATTTTTTCCAACAGCATGAAATATAAAAAGGACATAGAAGCCAGGATGAAAATTTATGTGGAAAAAGGGGAAAACAGAAAGTCTTTGATCCTGGAAGACAATGGACTGGGAATCCGGGCAGAAGATCTTTCCCGTATTTTTGATAAAGGATTTACCGGAGAAAACGGCAGATTGAAAAACAGCCATGCCACAGGAATGGGTCTGTATTTGTGCCAAAAACTGTGTGAAAAACTTGAAATCGGCATTTCCTGCCAGTCTGAACCAGGGACCGGCACCCGCATGATTCTCACCTTTCCCGATTCAGACCATAACAAGCTCTATCCATACTAAGCTTACAAAAATGAAAGATTCATGAAAGGAAATCTGATACCAGCAGGCTTCTTTTTCTGCTAGACTTTCCTTAGTAAAAAGAAGAGGAGGATGGACATGAGAGCTAAGACAAAAGTAAAAAATGCAGAGCAAGAGGGCCTGGACGGACAGATTCGAGTCTGTGATGTGGAAAAATATTATGGGACAAAAAATAATATTACAAAGGCAGTAAACCGGGTCAGCTTTACTGTGGAAAAAGGAGAATTTGTAGGGATCATGGGGGCTTCCGGATCAGGAAAGACCACCTTGCTAAATCTGATGTCTACCATAGACAGAGTCAGCTCCGGCCATATTTATTATGGAAATACAGACATTACAGAGCTGAATGAAGACGCGCTTTCTGATTTTCGAAAGGAAAATCTGGGCTTTGTATTCCAGGATTTTAATCTTCTGGATACTCTGACCATAGAGGAAAATATTATTTTAGCCATGAGCCTTCACGGAAAAAAGAAGAAGGAAATTGACGCCAGGACTGATGAAATCTTAAAGAAACTTGGCATAGAAAATATCAGAAATAAATTCCCAAGCCAGGTGTCAGGCGGGCAGAAACAGCGCTGTGCCTGTGCCAGAGCTTTGGTGAATGAACCCAGGCTGATCCTGGCGGATGAACCTACGGGCGCTCTGGATTCCAGATCCGCCCAGATGCTTTTACATACCTTTACTCATATGAACGAGGAGATGCACGCGACCATACTGATGGTGACACATGACGCATTTTCTGCCAGTTACTGTCAGAGAATCCTGTTTCTTAAAGATGGCGAAATCTTTCATGAGATGCTTAAAGGAGAAAAAAGCAGAAGAGAATTTTTAAATGAGATCCTGGACGTTCTGGCCCTTACGGGAGGTGAAAGTGATTATGAGAAATAAGTTAGCCTTTCGCAATGCCAGACGCTCCATGAAGGATTATCTGGTGTATCTGCTTACTATGGCGGCAGTGGCTGCGCTGATGTTTGCTTTTAATTCCCTGATCTTTTCTGAGGATATCCAGAGAATGTGTTCGGAGGCTGTGGTTCTGACTGTCATGCTTGGGGTAGTGACCTTTTTTATTGTGCTGATCGTTGCCTGGCTGATTAATTATATGGCGAAGTTTATGCTGGAAAAACGGAGCAGGGAATTTGCTGCCTATCTTTTGATCGGACTAAAGAAAAAGGAATTGTCACGGCTTTATATGACGGAGAATCTTTTGATAGGAACGGCTGCTTTTATCTTAGGAATGGCTGTGGGAATCCTGCTTCAGCAGGTTATCATGACGGTGTTTTTCGCTGTTTTCAGCGAGGAGTATAACCTGCATATAGAAATGAACCTCTGGTGCCTTCTCATGACGGTGTGCTGCTACTTTGCCTGCTATTTGTTTGCTTTAATGCGGAACAAAAGGGTTTTTAAGAAAATGTCCATAGCCCAGCTGCTTACTATGGAAAAGAAGAATGACGAATTTAAGATAAGGCATGAAAAAATACGTCAGTGGCTGTTTATTCTGGCAGCAGCCTATATCCTTTTTGTATATGTTATGATGATACGGGGCTGTTCTCTTTGGATGGGGCTGCTTTTAATGGCTGGTTTTATAGCCGCGGTCTATTTTTTATTTGCGGGACTGTCGGCCTTTATTATCTGCCGGGTGCAGAAAAAAGGAAAGGGAATGTATCGGAAAAACAGGATTTTTTTATACCGGCAGTTTGCGTCTAAGGTCCATACCATGCGTTTTACGATGGGAACTTTGACGCTCCTGCTCGTGTGCGCCTTGCTTGGAGGGGCGTTTTCTTTCATGTTTACCAGCTACCAGGGCCAGGCGATTGATTACTGTATGCCCTTTGATGTGCTCATACACAGTCCAGACCAGGGAGACGATTTTTCCGAGGAAATTTCAGCGATCCAGTCTTATAATGCAATCCAGGAACAAAGGATTTACCAGATTTACGAAAATAAAACCCAGACGATGAACCGCTATTTCGGCACCCATGTTGCCACCGCAGCGGAAACCCATGTGGACGGCCAGGGGAATTTTATTCCTGGAAATGAATATTATACTTATGATACGTATATGAAATTAAGTGATTATAATGCTCTGCAGAAAATGCTGGGAAAGGAGCCGGTCACTTTGGGAGAGGATGAATATGCGCTTCAGACAAAGGGAAGGATCCAAAGGGACTTCGGCAGTGATATCTATGGAGTACAGATAGAATCGGGAAACAAAACCCTTTCCTTATCTCAGGTTTATACAGGAGCATTTTCCCAGAACGGGATCAATGGAGCGGATTATCTGCTTATTGTTCCGGATGAAATATGCCGGGGGATGACGCCTTATTATTCCGTTTACGCGGCGGATATCCAAGGGGAGGGAACCGCGGAATTAAGGGATCTTTTGGATAAAGTGCACCGGCATAAGCATGGAATCCAAACCTATGATGAATATGAAAAGGATTATGAAGAGGGAACGGCCAAAGAGGAAGACTGGCAGGAAAATCTGCTGGAGGCCACAGGAACGGATGACGTTGTGGTTATGATCGCGGACATTTTTGTGCGGGATATTGACGGGGCGGACATGAAGTTCGTAATTGCTTCGGTAACGTTTCCCTTAGAATATATTGCCCTTATTTTTGTTTTTGTGGCGCTGACGATTTTATCTGTGCAGCAGCTTTCAGATGCCGGAAAGTATAAGTTCCGGTATGATGTGCTGAAAAAGCTGGGGATGAAAAGGCGGGAGCGAAACAGCGTGATCTTTCGTCAGCTGGCTTTGTATTATCTGGTACCGGCTTTGGCCGCGGTGGCGATCAGCTCGGTGATCGCTGTGTATGCGGGAAATCAGTTTGTACTGTACACCGGGGCGAAGGGGAGCGGAGTGTATTATTTCGGAGTTTCACTGGCTATCTCGGCTGGCGTTTATGTGATTTATTTTTTGGCCACATATGTAGGGTTTAAGAGAGGGGTGGATGAATAGAAAAGAGAGAAAATATCCAAAACAGGATAGCTATTTCCCGAAAGATATGCTATGATAAAAGCCACATCCGTTTATCATCTTATCATTTCAGTTATAAGGAGCGTCTTACATATTGTCTATGAATAAATTCAACATTCTTAAAAAATATTTTGGCTATGATCAGTTCCGGCCGGGGCAGGAAAGGCTGATCGATTCTGTTTTGGCCGGGAGGGATGTCCTTGGCATTATGCCCACGGGAGCGGGGAAATCTCTATGCTATCAGGTACCGGCGCTGATGCTCCCGGGAATTACCCTGGTGATCTCTCCTCTTATTTCCCTTATGAAAGATCAGGTACAAGCGCTGAACCAGGCGGGAGTCCATGCAGCTTATATTAACAGTTCTCTTACAGAGACGCAGATCAGGAAGGCTTTGGGGCTTGCGAAGGAGGGACAGTATAAGATTATCTATGTGGCGCCGGAACGGTTGGAAACCTATGAGTTTATAGAATTTGCTGCATCGGTGGATATTTCCATGCTGACTGTGGACGAGGCCCACTGTATTTCCCAGTGGGGACAGGATTTCCGCCCCAGTTATCTGAAGATCCTTCAGTTTTTGCAGATATTGCCCCGCCGGCCTGTGCTCAGCGCTTTTACAGCAACGGCCACAGAAAAGGTAAAGGAAGACATTCTCTGTGTGCTGGGACTTCAGGATCCCACTGTGCTTGTCACCGGCTTTGACAGAAAAAATCTGTATTTTGCGGTGGAAAATACGCGGAAAAAAGATGATTATGTATCTGCGTATATAAAAGACCATGAAAACGACAGTGGAATTATCTACTGTGCCACCAGGAAAAATGTGGATAAGCTTTATATTATCCTTCAAAATATGGGGATTCCCGCTGCCAGGTATCATGCAGGAATGTCCAACGAGGAACGCAGACAGAACCAGGAAGATTTTATTTACGACAGACTTCCGGTAATGGTTGCCACCAATGCCTTCGGGATGGGGATTGATAAATCAAATGTGCGCTATGTGATCCACTATAATATGCCCCAGAGTATGGAAAATTATTATCAGGAAGCTGGAAGAGCCGGACGTGATGGAGAGCCTGCGGAATGCATCCTTTTGTATTCCCCTCAGGATGTGATGATCAATCGTTTCCTTATCAACAGTAAGGAGCAGAACAGCGAATTTTCCCAGGATGAATTAAACGCTATCCAGGAACGGGATGAAGAGAGGCTGCGCAGTATGACGTATTACTGCAGAACGGCGGAATGTCTTCGGAGTTATATTTTACGGTATTTCGGAGAGATGGCAGCAGGCGGCTGCGGAAACTGTTCCAATTGCCTGGGAGAGACAGAAAATATTGATGTGACAGAGCCTGCCAAAAAGATTCTCACCTGTATCCGTGAAATGGGCCAAAGATACGGGATCAATGTGGTGGCGGGAACTCTGGCAGGGAACGACAGGGCGAAATTAAGAGAGTATGGAGTATCCCGTTTCGGGTCTTTCGGAAGCCTTCAAGAAATGAGCGAGCCGGAGATTAAAGAAATCATCAGCCAAATGGAGATGGATGAGCTTTTGCAAGTGACTAAGGATAAATATGCCCTTTTAAAAACAAGTCCCCGGTCACAGGAGGTACTTGACGGACTGTGTACCGTGATCATGAAGAGAAAAAAGACGGAAGATAAAGAAAAGAACAAATCCGTTTCAGGAAAGAGCACAAGAAAATCAGATATTTTAAATGGAAGAGGGCTGGAGCTGTTCGAACGTTTGCGAGGTCTGCGCACCCGGCTTGCCCGGGAAGCCGGTATGCCTCCTTATATTATTTTTTCCGATAAGACCTTGGTGGATATGTGCGTAAAGGCACCTTTGAGGAGAGAAGAAATGCTTGCGGTTTCCGGTGTAGGAGAAAATAAGTTCAGCCGTTACGGAGAAGCTTTTTTAACAGAGATCGCTGATTTTACCCATGGAAAAAGGGAAAAGTTATATTTTGGCGACAAGGAGGAGTTGGAAGCTGTTGACGAAGAGGTTTCAGAAGAGAGAAGAAGGAAAAAAGCGGGCAGGAAAGAAGAATTTTATCTTACAAAAGAACAGGCAGCAGAGTTTTTTTATAGAGAAAAATATTTTGCCGCTGAATTTGCAGAACAGCTAAATTTGCTCCGGGATGAGGGGAAGGTAAGGAAAACTTCCGGCGCAGAGATATTTAGAAGGATGCAGGCAAGGGGATATGCCAGAGAGGAACGGCGGGACGGAAGATGGATAAAGACGATTACCGAGGAAGGGGAAGCGTTCGGTCTTACCTTAGGAACCAGAGTGAGTAAAAAAGGGACGGATTATGAGGACATTTTCTATGGAGAAAAGGCTCAGAGGGAGATTCTTTCCTGGTTTGTGAAAGAAAACGAAGAATTGTAGGGGATGAAAATAAGTGACTGGCTATATCAGGCAAATGACATAGCCAGTCATTTTTTTAGTTGCTGATTATGCGGCGGCTAATAACCGGGCAATTTGACCTTAAAAGTTTTGCGAGCCAAATTACCTGCCTTTTACTTGCCCGTAACCGCGTAGCAAGTGTGTGATCCGGGTGTGAAAGATAACATTTTTTACTGTAACAGATAAGTAATTTATGTCAAGAACTTGCAATTAAAATTAAGAGTAATATAATGTCAGAGGGGATAAGTTCCCCGCGTGAAATAGAAAAGAAATATCTCGCTGCATAAAAATGCCATCCAACTTTAAGGAGGGAATAACATTGAAATCTATACAGGATAAAACTGCCGTGTTCGAAACGGTACCTGTCCGACAGGCGGTGCGTATGCAGATCGTTCCTGCCATAGCCAGTCAGATGATCGCATTGATCTATAACCTGGCGGATACATATTTTGTGGGGATGCTCAATCAGCCGGATCAGACGGCCGCCGTTACAGCGGCTTACTCATCCTTTGTGATGCTGACTGCTATTTCGAATCTGTTTGGAGTGGGCGGCGCCAGCGCCCTTTCCAGAGCATTGGGAAAAAAAGACAGGGAAGGGGCGAAAAGGATTGCTGCTGTGTCCTTCTGGGGAGGACTGATATGCGCTGTCTTGTTTTCCGCCGTATTTTTCTTGCTTTCCAGGCCTATCCTCACCTTATGCGGTGCCACTCCGGCGATTTTCGACATTGCATTTGGGTATGCTTTGTGGGTGGTAGTGATCGGCGGTCCCGGCACTATTTTGAATACTTTGCTTGCGAATCTGGTCCGTGCGGAAGGAAGCGCGTCCATAGCGGCAATAGGCGTTTCAATGGGCGGGATCTTAAACATTATTTTGGATCCGTTTTTTGTCCTGCCTCAGTTCCTGGGAATGGGAGCGGTAGGAGCGGGGATTGCCACTGCACTTTCTAATTTGGCAGCAACCCTGTATTTCATTATCTATATTATCATAAAAAGAGATACATCTGTGGTAAATATCGCTCCTTCCAGGCTTCATTACACAGGGTTATATATAAAGACAATCTTGTCCATTGGATTTCCCTCAGCAATTCAGTATGCGCTGACTGTCGTGGCCATTGCGGCACAGTCCAGGTTTGTTTCTCTGTATACTACAGAGGCCATGGCTGCTTTAGGAATTGTGAAAAAGCTGGATCAGCTTCCCCTTTATTTTTCCATAGGGGTAGCCAACGGTCTTTTGCCGATCCTGGCATATAATTATTCTGCGGGAAATCAAAAGAGAAGAAGGGAGATTTTTCGTTTCGGGTGTACGATTTCACTGGCCTTTGCTTTGCTGTGCCTGGTGGTGTACGAAATCTTCGCGCCTCAGCTGGCCTCTTTGTTTATTGCGGATCCGGAAACGATCCGTTACAGCGCCGGATTCCTGCGGAGAATGGTCACCGCCATGCCCATGATGTCTGTGTGCTATCCAATGATCATCCAGTTTCAGGCCATGGGAAAATTCAAGGAATCACTGGTGTGCTCTGTCCTTAGAAAGGGAGTGATCGATATTCCGCTTTTGTTTTTCATGAATGCGCTCTTTGGACTGTATGGATGTATGTGGGTGCAGCCGATCGTGGATGCTACGTCTTTGGTGGTGGCGATTATTTTCTACCGGAGGATAAACCGTATGGAAAAAAATATATAACTTTTCTACATATTCGCCTGACTTTTTTCTATGTAAAAGAGTCAGGCCTTTTATTATAATGAAGCCATCAAAAAGAAAAAATTCTAAAGAGGAGGAAATGAGATGAAGGGAAAAAGAGTTTTAGCATTAGCAGCGGCAGCAGTTATGACAGTGAGCGGTGTAGGGGCAACAACAGTTTCAGCATCTGATGGGGAAAGTGTGACATTAACACTTTTTGGAAGCGCCAATGACCTTAATAAGCCGTTTCTGGATCGTATTTTTTCCATGTATGAAGAAGAAACAGGGAATAAAATCGATATTCAGGGAATTGATACGGATAATTTTGACAATATTGCGCTGACGAAATTTCAGACAGGAGATGTACCGGATGTGTTCATGACTTTCAGTGGTCAGGAATTAGATCAGTATAATCCGGAGGAAACTTTCGTAGATTTTTCAGATGCAGAATGGGTGGACGATGTAAGTGATCTTATTTCTTCACAGATTGCAAGAAGAGGACATGTCTATGGAATTCCATATGGAGAATGTTCTATCTCAGGATGCTTGTACAATAAAAAAATCTTTGAAGAGCAGAATCTGGAAGTGCCTACCACACAGGAAGAATTTGATGAGGTTTGCCAGAAGCTGCTTGACGCAGGAATCCAGCCGATTTATATGGGTATAAAAGATGCATGGCCTATGTTCTATCAGTTTGGAATGGACCCTATTTTCGCAGACGAAGAGCTGTTGGAAAAATTAAATACAAACCAGATCACTTATGCAGAAATTCCGGAAATGAGGAGCATGCTGGAATGGTTTAAAAACAGTGCGGATAAAGGTTATTTTGGAAAATCTTATATGACAGATACCTGGGATTACTATGGAGAAGTTCTGGGAACAGGAGAAGCTGCTATGGCACTCCTGTGGGATACCTGGTTATACCAGAATTATGACAGCGAAGCGTACGACTATACAGCGGAAGACTTTGGACTTATGCCAATATTTATGGGAACTGCAGAAAATGGAACATTTGAAGGACCGAATATCATTATGTTTACAGTTCCTAAGGAAGCAAAGCATGTGGAAGAAGCCCAGGAGCTGATTGAATTTATGGGTAATCCGGATAATTATAATGCAGCTTTTGAAGGTGTAACCACTATGCCTGTATTTAAATCTATGACGACAATGGAGACAACGCCTCAGTACGAAGAAAGTAAAGCGCTTATTGATGAATTAGGAAACAGCTCGATTGCCGTAACAGAGATCCTTGGTTATTCCAATACAGAAGGAGCAAAATGTATCCAGGAGCTTTTGGTAGATAATATCGATGTGGATGAATGCCTGCAGATGATGGACGAGAGCAGAATCAAATTATGTAAAGCCCAGCAGGTAGAAGGATTCTAAAAAAAGAAAGGGATAGATTTGGAAGATTGCTTCCAAATCTATCCAAATAATACCGTATGTGCGTCAGAAGGAGGAAAACATGAACAGAAAAAAAATATATCCAACTTATATGATGGTTATTCCCTTGATCATTTTTGGATTGTTTTTTGTAGTTCCTTCTACAGTAGGATATCTGTATGCTTTTACAGACTGGAGTTCTTTCGTATCCGATTTCAGTTTTGTTGGTCTTTCAAATTTTATTGATGTTATGACAGAGAGGACGGTTCCAACTGCATTTGTGAATACTTTGATATTTGCAGTGCTGAAAACAGTTATCGTGACCATCCTCGGTTTTGTATTTGCAATTCCTTTAAACAGGAAACTGAAAACCACCAATGCCCTTCGGACAGTATATTTTATACCTGCAATTTTGTCTTCTCTGATTGTAGGACTGATCTTTAATGCATTATTTGGAGGCAGACATGGCGTGATAGACTCCATGCTGGCTGCTGTGGGGCTGGAGCAATTAAGCCTTCCCTGGCTGGGGGAGCGCTGGCCGGCCGTTTTTGTAATCAGTCTTGCAGAAATATGGAGAAGTCTGGGAACAGCTCTGGTGATCACACTTGCCGGACTGCAGTCTGTACCGGATGAATACTTAGAAGCTGCAAGGGTGGATGGAGCTACTGGATGGCAGCTTTTCCGAAACATTACCCTTCCATTAATTATGCCTACAGTAAATGTAAATATTTTATTTAGTCTGATTTTCGGATTAAAAATGTTTGACCTGGTATACGTATTAACAGGAGGCGGCCCTGGACATGATACAGAAACATTTGGAACGCTGATCATGAACGAAATGTCAAGCGGAAGATATTCTCACTCCGTAGCCATTAACCTGTTGTTCACGGTCATTCTGGTGATCGTGGCTATCTTGTACCAGAAACTCAGCTCGAAATGGGAGTATGTAGAATGAGTAAGAGAACAAAAAGAATCAACTTGATTTTAGAAATATTATTATGGGCTTTTAGCATTACGATTATTTATCCTATTCTTATGGTAGTCATAACTTCTTTTAAAGAAAAGAGAGAGGCTAGTTATCTTAGCGTGTCCCTTCCAAGGGAATGGCATTGGGAAAATTATGCGGAAGTCTGGGAGCAGGGGAATGTGCTTCAAACATTGGGAAACAGTTTATTTATTACTATACTGTCCGTGCTTTTGCTTATTCTGATCGCGTCCATGCTGAGCTACTCTATTGTAAGAAGAGATACGCCTTTTTGCCGGGGAATATCTAAATTTTTAACTTTTGGTATTATTGCTCCCTTTGCGGCTCTGCCTACAATGCAGCTTCTTAGGGGAATGCATATTTATGGAACCAGAGTTTCCCTTATCCTGATTTACGGGGCAATGTACCTTCCTTTTTCCAGCATGATCTTTTCCAGTTTTATCAAAGGGCTTCCTAGAGAACTGGACGAGGCTGCTGTTATGGATGGATGCAGAGGAACGAAATTGTACGTCCAGATTATTCTGCCTCTTTTGAAACCAGTGATCGCAACAGTTGGCGTTCTGAATTTTATGTGGATATGGAATGACCTTCAGACACCGATCTATTTGTTAAATTCCTCAGAGAAATGGACATTACCGTTGTCAGTATACAATTTCTATGGACAATTTAATCAGAGCTGGAATCTGGTTTGTGCAGATATGGTGCTTGTTTCTATCCCAGTAGTGCTTTTGTATATTTTTGCCCAGAAATATGTAGTTTCCGGTATGACTGCCGGGGCAGTAAAAGGATAAAAAGAAAGGATGACCATGAAAGAAAGATATTGCGGAAAATGGGAGTCTGTGGAAAAACACAGGATTCCTCAATGGTACGAAGATTGTAAATTCGGTATCTTTATTCACTGGGGCTTATACTCGGTTCCGGCATTCGCCCCCAGAAGCTGGGAATTAGGTGAAGTGGAAGTAAATGAAGAGTGGTTTACCAATAATCCATATGCGGAGTGGTATTATAATTCCATCCGGATTGGAAAAGGTCCTGCGTATGAATACCATGTAAATAAATATGGGGAAGATTTTGCTTATGAGCAGTTTGCAGATATGTGGAAGGCTGAAAACTGGAATCCGAAAGAGTGGGCTGAGCTTTTTAAAGAGGCCGGCGCCGGTTATGTGGTACTGACCACAAAACACCACGATGGATTTTGCCTTTTCCCAAGTAAATATACTGATTTTCACAGCGGCAGCCATGGACCTATGAGAGATATAGTAGGAGAGCTGACAGATGCTGTCAGAAAAGAAGATATACGGATGGGGTTATATTACTCAGGTATTATAGATTGGCAGTATGCAAATGATCCTATTGTTAATGAAGAGGATGAAATATATAATTCCTGTCCTACAGCCGAATATGCAGATTATGCCTATAAACAGTGCTGCGAGCTTATTGATACTTATCATCCGTCTGTTCTGTGGAATGATATCGGATGGCCAAAGCAGGGAGAATATAATTTACCTTATCTGTTGGCGCACTATTATAATACGGTAGAAGACGGGGTAGTAAACGATCGTTTTAACGGATTATATAAAGGATATTCCACAAAAGAATATAAGCAGGGTAAGACCAGCAGAAGTGAAAAGTGGGAGATGTGCCGGGGAATGGGTCTGTCTTTTGGATATAATGCCAATGAAGGGAACGAGCATTTGATTTCTGTAAAAGATCTGGTTTCTCTTTTGGTGAGCATGGTGGCAGATAATGGAAATCTGCTTTTAAATATAGGTCCAAAACCAGATGGAACTATCCCCCAGGAACAGGCAGAGCGGCTTCGGGCTTTGGGAAGATGGCTGAAAGTAAATGGAGAAGGGATCTATGGAAGCCGCTGCAGTGAAAGAACCATGAAAAAACTGGAAAATGGAGTGGAGATCCGTTTTACGAAAAAAGGCAGCCGGGAATACGTATTTCTTGATCATCTTCCGGCTGGCGGAGTAGAATTTGAACTGGAAGGCTGCAAAGAGACGGCGGTTCCTTTAGCTCCTCATATTTCAGTGGAAGAAAAAGCAGAACAAGGACGGACTTTATTCCGTGTATCTGGCTATAAGGAAGACGACTACACAGTTGTGCTGAAGATTTAAAAGCACTTTATTTAAAGGAGGATAAGGAAGTGAATTCAAAAGAAAGAATCCGTGCGGCTTTGGAACACAAGGATACGGATAGAGTTCCAACCACCATGCAGTGTGTGGAAACAGAGTGGGATAACTTAAAGAAGTATCTGAAAATGGAAACGGAAGAGGACGTACTGAATTATTTTGAGATTGATACAAGGATTATGGATCTTCCTCCTTATATTGGACCTGTAGTGGAACCTTTTGAAAATGAAAAGGGAGAGACGGTGTATACCGATTCTATGGGGGCTCAGTATGTAAAGAAATGGAATGGAGTGGAATACAATATCCATACAATTTCGCATCCGTACAGTGTAATTAAGACTTTTGAGGATTTTGAACGGTTTGACGGATGGTTTAACCCGGATCATTATGATTATAATGCGGTCACTGAGTTTGTAAAGAGACATGAGGATAAGGCAATCCGCATTGGATGGCCGGGACCTTACCAGGTGTTTACCCTTTTGTATGATGCGGAAGAGTTCTACGTGAATATGTATGAAGAGCCAGAGCTTTTAAAAGCTATGCTGGACCGCTATTGTAAAGCCAGTTATGAAATTTATGAGAGGATGTTTGAGGCAGCGAATAATAAGGTGGATATTTTAAGATGCTGTGATGATTATGGCACGCAGATCAGCACCTTGTTCAGTCCGGCTATGTGGGATGAATTTTTTGCAGAAAATACGCGGATGTTTGCAGAGCAGGCACATCGCCACGGAGCGTATTATATGCAGCATTCCTGTGGGGCAGTTCGTACATTGATTCCACAGATGATACGCTGCGGCATCGATGTACTGGATCCTGTGCAGAAAGTGACAGGCATGGATGTAGATGAACTGAAAGGAGAATTTGGAGAGCAGATCAGTTTTCAGGGAGGTGTGGATACCCAGCATATCCTGCCATTGGGAACCCCGCAGGAAGTATATGAGGAAACCACCAGAGTGATTCGGGCCATGTATCGAAATGGAGGTTATAATCTTTGCGGCAGTCAGGAGTTTGAAGGGGATGTCCCGCCTGAAAATATCTGTGCCTTATATGAAGCAGCAAAACAATTTAGAAAATAAAAAATATAATAATTTAGCCAGCGCCGGAAATCCGGCGCTTATTTCTTTGCAGGGGAGAAAATTTATGTTACAATTAGGAAAAATAAAGACGGAGGGAATATATATGCTGAAAAAAATCTCTTTTCACTGGAAGCTTTATATAACATACAGCGTGATTATTTCCCTCGTTCTTTCTGTCGCTTTGTTCGGCTTTTATTACTATAATGCCAGGTTATTAGATCAAAGTATGCAGGAAGCTTCAGTGAATGTATTGAATGTAGCGGAAGATCGTATGAACGAATACCTGCAGGATATGGACAAACAACTTTCTTTTTTTCATGTTCTGCCAGAATTTTTAGAACATGCGGAAACCCTGCTTCAAAATGATGAGAAGGAAAATTTTTATATTCAAAATCCACTGGAGGCCGTTTCTGTTCAGAGGATTTTTTTATCTGTTCTGGTTCAGGAAGAAAACGGCAGTTCTATCAGCTTTGTCGGTAAAAACGGAAATAACATACATGCCTCTGTAATTGGGAATTATCAGGAAGTGCTGCCCAATGATGAAATGCTTGCAGATATCAATGTACCGGAATATCTGGAAGAGGGAGAAAACTGTTATTATTTGTTTCCGCACGAGGACTATTGGGGGCAGCAGGAAGATATGGTTATTTCCGTGTATCGTCCCGTACATGATATGTTTCAGGATTATGGACTTTTGGTATATGACAAAAGCTGTAAGGAGCTTAATTCCATTTTGTCAATAGATGGAGAGGAAGTATTCCTGATAGACCGGGAGAGGGATCTTTGGTATTCTACAAAAAATTCAGATATAGAGGAGGAAGAGAAAGCGATTTTAAGGAAGCTTTCCGATGAAGCGGAGTCTGGTTTTTTAGAAGCTAAGGGAAATTATAATTACTATTACTGCCATTCAGATCTTACAGGCTGGACGCTTGTTCTGAAAAATGATATTGGATTTTATGTTCAGGAAAAAGAAAGACTTCTAAGGACAATTCTGGGAATTTTCGTGGGAAGCCTTTGCTTGATCCTATTCTTTTTGTTCTGGGTCTCTCAAAGTCTGACCGCTCCTTTGAGACAATTAAAGGAGAAGCTGGAAAAACGTGGTTTGGAATCAAAAGTGAATCTGGAAGTAGTCACGGATAATAACGAAGTGACCATGCTGAGTGAAACCATAGAAAACATCCTGAATCAGATACATATACAAAATCAAAAACTGATCTCTATGAAAGAACTTGCCTTGAAAGCACATATGAACGCTTTGGAGGCGCAGATGAACCCACATTTTTTATATAATACACTTTCTGTTATAGGTACTTATGGGCTGGAAAACGGAAATCTTACAGTGGCACGTATGTGCGGCGAACTGTCAAATCTTCTCCGGTATTCTATGAATTATCAAAATAAAACTGTAAGTTTACAGGAAGAACTGGATAATATCAGAGATTATCTGCACATTATGGAAATGCGTTATGAACACATGTTAGAATGTACATGGGACCTTGCCAAAATGAAAGAAGATATCCAGGTTCCCAAGCTGATACTTCAGCCTATTGTAGAGAATTGCTTCAAACATGGATTTAAAGATGTACCGCCTGTATGGAAGATAAAGATCCATATGTGGTTTACTGAAGAAATGTGGTATGTTGCAGTAGAAAATAATGGGACTTCCTTTGGTGAAAAAACAATTCAGATATTAAAGGAGCTTCAAAGAAAATTCAAGGATTCTTTTGGCAATGAAGGGGCTTTGCAGGAATTAATGGATGGAACTGGCGTGGGGCTGAAAAACACGATGATAAGAATGCATGTGTATTACCAGGGAAAAGAGCACCTTCGCTTTTTTACGGAACAGGGAATAACGGTTGTTGAATTGGGGGGAATGTTATATGAAGGTCAGGATTCGAGTGCTGATCGTGGAGGATGAGCCGGCAATTGCAAGGAGTATTCAGATTTTGATCTCGCAGCTTTCAGACTCATTTTCAGTGATCGGAATGGCATACAATGGTGCGGATGGACTGGAACTTATAAAGAAAGAAAAACCACAGGTGGTCTTTTCTGATATCCGAATGCCGTTTCTGTCAGGACTTGAGATGATCGAGGAAACAATGAAGCTTGGGATTCCCTGCCAGTTTATTATCCTTTCGGGTTATTCTGAATTTGAATATGCAAAAAAAGCGATGTCTTTTGGCGTGACGGAGTACCTCTTAAAGCCGATTATCCTAGAAGAAATGGAAAAAGTGCTGCATAAATTGATTAAGCGTCAGGAAGAAGAGGAGAGAGAAAACTTAAAAAATTATCTGCTCCATATGATGGCAAATCCAAATGATACAAGGATTTCGGGAAATCCGCTGGAACCCTATGACTGTGTTTTTTTCTTTAGTTATTATGGTCCTATTGCAAATGCGCTTTATGGTGATATAAATGCAGGGAGAGACGCAGTACAGATGCTGGATGACTGTTTTGTCGCAGAACTGGAAAAGAAGTATGGGGTATATCTTGTGCAGATTAAAGGCTGGCGCCATAATGAGGTCATATATGTTCTTATAATGCGTCATGAAGATACAATAGATATGGATAGTTTTGTGGAAGATTTATGGAGTGCAATCCAGTCACCAGAGGTATATACAAATCTGATCCTTTCAGAAAAAGTTATAAGAGGAGAAGAAATGGATACAGTGATTACTGCCTGTAATCTCTATACCCTATTCCATATCCCTTTTGGAAGGGGAGGGGTATATCGGTGCCGTAAATGGAAAACAGGAGCGCTGGCTGTTTCGGAGCCAGTACTGTTAATGTGCCGGGATTATACCAGAAGAATTGGATACCAGGAGCTGAAAAAATTAGTGGATGATCTTGTGGATTTTTGGGAGGACACGCAGGTGACACAGCTTCAGCTCCAGACGGATGTCCGTTACTGCTTTAATCATTTTGTTACTTTTGAAGGAGCGAATCCACAATATCCGGTTAATGTAGAGGAAATTATTGCCTTGGGATATTCATTTTCGGATTTGAAAAGCTCTCTGTTCCTTGAGTTAAAGGAGATGCTAAGGCTGAAAGAGCAGGAGAAAGAAAATCCTGTGAATAAGATGATCGTATATAAAGTGAAAGAATTCCTTGAAAAAAATTACACCCATAATATTACGGCGAAGAGGATATATGAGAAATTTGGTTATAATGAGAAGTATATCTATACACTTTATAAAACGGAGTTTGGCATTACGCCAGGAAAATATGTCTGTGAGCTTAGGATTGATAAGGCAAAGAGGATGATGAAAGAAAACCCGTATATTCTGCTGAAAGACGTAGCTCAACAGGTTGGATATGTAGATTCCCTTTATTTCAGCCGCGTTTTTAAAAGTAAGGAACATATATCGCCAAGTGCGTATTTGCAGAAGATACGGGATGGGGGCGAGGGATAAAAACAGGGTTGCTGCACTGGAGGTTCCTGGTGCAACAACTCTGTTTTTTAATTAAGCTTTCATAGTATGTGTCATATTTTTTATCTTCCCCCAAAATGGTTAAGAGCAAAGGAAATAAGTTCACAATTTGAACACAAATTCCAAACAAAACACAAACAATCCCAGAATATAATACCCATACCAAACAGATGGATAACTTATAAAAGGAATGTGGTGGAATGAATGAAACAGCACAGGGTGATGAGGCTCCTTAGAAAGGTATGCAAGCTGCGCGGCGGTGTGTACCATTGTACTTGGAATGGCAGTATTTATGATCATTAAAGCGACAAAGATATTGAAAGATGGAAAATAAAAGCAGGAGGTATGGTTTCATGGTAAATATACTTGTAGTAGAGGATGATGTAAAGCTGAATCAGATCGTATGTACTTATCTGAATGACAGTGGGTTTCAGGCAAAGGGCTGTCTGAATGTGAAAGAGGCATATGAAGAAATGTATAATAATCTGTATGAGCTTATCATTTCGGATATCATGATGCCGGAGATTGACGGCTTTGAATTTGCACGGACAGTGAGAAGCGTAAATAAAACAATTCCGATACTGTTTATGTCCGCGAAAGACGACCTGCCTTCAAAACAGAAAGGCTTTCAGTTGGGAATTGATGATTATATGGTAAAGCCCATTGAGCTTGGAGAACTCCTTCTTAGGGTACGGGCATTGCTGCGCAGGGCAAATATAGAAATGGAAAGAAAGATTACTGCCGGAAACCTGGTGCTGGATGCAGACGCCATGACCGCAGAGATTGACGGCCAGGAGATAAACCTTACCACAAGGGAATTTAATATTATTTATAAACTGTTGTCCTACCCGAAAAAAACATTTTCCAGGGCACAGCTTATGGATGAATTCTGGGGTGTGGACAGCGATACCAGTCTTCGGGCGGTAGATGTATATGTGACAAAGTTAAGAGATAAGCTCTCTGCCTGCGATGGATTTAAGATCGTAACAGTAAGAGGGCTGGGATATAAGGCGGTGCTCCAATGACTGAGAAAAAGAAATCCATTAAAGACAGCCGTTTTCCACTGTCTCTTTTCGGGATCTTTTACGGTGTGCTGTTTTTAATGTCAGGAATACATGCAGGGCTGATCACTTTAGGGAACAGCAGAGGGTGGAACGAGATTATACAGACGATTATCCCTATGGTGTATTGGGGAATGGTCGCGGCGGCCCTTACCTGGTTTACCAGGAGAAAGATGCGTACTACTTATGAAGAACCTATGCATAAGCTTGCTGACGCAACCATGAAAGTTGCAGGCGGGGATTTTTCTGTGTATGTGCCTGCTCTGCACACTCCCGATAAACTGGACTATCTGGATGTGATGATCCAGGATTTTAACAGGATGGTGGAAGAGCTTGGGAGCATTGAAACCCTGAAGACAGATTTTGTCTCAAATGTTTCTCATGAAATGAAGACTCCTATAGCGGTTATAAAAAATTATGCGGAGATGCTGCAAATGGAATCCATAACAGAGGCCCAGAGAAAAGAATACGCAGCGTCCATCGAAAATTCGGCAGAAAGGCTTTCCACGCTTATCAGCAACATATTAAAGCTGAATAAGCTGGAGAATCAGCGGATCACGCCGGAGCTGGAGACCTATGATGTGTGCAGGCAGCTATGCGAATGTATTCTTCAGTTCGAAGAAGCATGGGACGAAAAGGAGATCGATCTTCAGACCGAAATAGAAGATAAGGCAATGGTGCGGGCGGACAGCAGCCTGCTGGAGCTGGTTTGGAATAATTTGCTGTCTAATGCTGTGAAATTTACAGAACCCCAGGGCTGTATAACGATCCGGCAGGTATCTGACCAACAGTATGTGACAGTTTCCGTATCAGATACGGGATGCGGCATGAGTAAAGAAAGCATAAAGCATATTTTTGACAAATTTTACCAGGGAGATACGTCCCATTCAAGAGAAGGGAACGGTCTTGGCCTGGCCCTTGTAAAACGTGTTCTGGAACTTATGGATGGAGAAATCCAGGTTATCAGCGAGGAAGGAAAGGGAAGCACTTTCACAGTAAAACTGCCTTCGGCATATGAGGAAGAGACTTATGGAGGTGATGAATAGTGGAAGCTTCGGATAAACAGAAAAAAGGTTTTGTGGGGTATGAATATAAAGAAATCTCTGTGGACAAAAGCAATGTATCTTTTATGATAGACTGCTATGAAAATTTTGGATGGGAGCTGGATGAGAATATACAGATGAATACCCAGCCTGCTTATGGGGTTCCCTCTAAAAAAATGACGGTCCGGATGAAGAGAAACCGGAAGCTCGTCAATAAAATGGAGCTTACCCGTCTGCAGAGAAATTTTGAAGCCTGTGTAAGCGAGATACAGGCCCTTGAGAAAGCGAAAACTTCAACGGCCTCTATCTATGCCATCACCACAGGCATCTTAGGGACTGCTTTCATGGCTGGTTCCACCTTTGCCGTAACGGCACAGCCGCCCCATATTATCCTGTGCATCATACTTGCGGTTCCGGGATTTATAGGCTGGATCCTTCCCTATTTTCTGTACAGGAAGATTCAGAGAAAGCAGATAAAAAAACTTACACCTTTGATAGAAGGAAAATTTGACGAAATTTATGAAATTTGCGAAAAAGGAAACAGGCTGCTGTAAACTATTAAGTCAGATAACGTAAAAATGTGGCCACTTGTCCAAGAACATAATGGATAATGCACAGTCCCCAAATGTTTCCCTGCTTATGGTATAAGATACCCAGTACGCCCAGAAGCAGCGCCGCCGCAAACATAAACGGAAGTCCATAGGCGATATGGAGGACGCCGAAAACAAGAGAAGACACCAGGATGGACATAAAGTCCGCATGTTTTCCCGCGAAGATCCTTCTGAGATTTTCCTGCATAACACCCCTTGCTAAAAATTCCTGAAGGATAACGGTAAAGGGATAGATTACAGAAGCAAAGCTCCCTACGCTCCAATCCCAAAAAGGTGCTCCCTCCGGAAAGTAACCGGGAGCGATTCGGAGCAGGAGAAATTTTCCGCCAACCAGGAGGATGGTGCCCCCAATTGTGATCAGGATGTCCGGCAAAAACGTGGCTTTTGGATTCGTGATCCGTAAACCGATGTCCCGAATGGAAAAACTGGTAGTTTTTAAAATGATGATGAACATGATGATAGAGATCGCTTCGATCATCCGGCTCATTACCCATCCCGGCGGTTCGATCTCCAGATAGCGCAGGAGGCTCCAGAGAAATAGATACACGCATATACAGATCATCAGCACAGAAAAGACAATGGAGGATTCCCGGCGCTGGCGGTTCAGCCGCGCAATTTCTGTGACATCTGAAAAAACCATTACGATTCCGATGCGCTTCGTCCCGTCTTCATTAAATAAAAAGGAAGATTTCAGGCTGAGGCTGCGGATCTTTCCATCGGGAGCGGTATAAGACACCTCTCCGCTGTGTACATGCTCTTTGTCATAAACTGCATCAAGAATAAACTGGTGAAAAGCATCGTTCTTTCCATCCGTATCCTTTGCAAAAATGGCTGCGGCATATTTTGCCCCTGTAGGGTCTTTGGTTTCGCCTAAGAGCTTTCGGCCTCTTTTGTTTAAATATAAGATTTCTCCCTGGCTGTCCAGAACCAGGACGCCATCGTTCATATCCCGTAAAATGCGGGGGATGATTTCTTTTTGTTGTTCGTTCAGCATTTTGCTTTCTCCTATAACTATATGGGAAAAATTTATTGTTCTGCTTCGGAGGAGTCATTTGGCACCCCTTTTCAGCGGGTAAAATACAGAAAATCTGCACAAGGTCTCTGGTAGTTTCCGATCAGCTTATTTATGACCTTCCCGTTAAAACATAGTGTGGATGAACCGCCGCCGTCCAGATTATATGCGTACTTGCATCCATAGGAAAGGAAAATATTTGCCATATCCCAATGGTTCAGCCCTGTATAGCTTCCGGTGTCAGTGACAAGAAGGACATAATCGTTTGGCTTTACCATACCTACGGCTGTACGGGGATAATATTTATTGGTTTCAGCCCAGGCTGGCTGGATTTTTCCATTATTAAGGATAATGGGACCGAAATTATAGGTATCTTTAACCCCTGCTTTTAATAAGTCGGCGCCCATAAGCCCCTGAGCGGGGGTGTAGATAGTTCCGTTATTTTTTACTGCCATGACGCTGTAGCTGGTCATATAGTCCCCATAGATGATGCCGTTTTTTATACACATTCCCAGAGGGGACGGTTTGCCTGTGGCGTAATCGAAAGCGCTTCCGTTTACACCGATGATTCCGCCGTTAGAGGTAACAGCACTTTGGGTAGTCTCCCGGGTTCCGCCGTAGGTTCCGTAAGAAAGGGCGGATTTTAACTGGGAAGCGTTTTTTGTTCTCACATGAGCTACCCAATAGTAGACTCCATGGATAGATTTCCTGCGAAGCTCGATATTCAGCGTAGAACTGTTATATGTATAGTAATTTTCACTTTCGGTGATCACAGGCTTGTCCGGAGGCTTTCTGTTTGTACGCCGTCCATTGCCGTCCACATAATAGTTTCCTACCCAGGTGTTTTTTGCCATGACTCCGGTGGAAGTATTAAAGTAGTAGTAATATTTGCCGATTTTCTGCCAGCCGGTAGCCATTGTGGAGTTTGAACGGAAATAGTAGCGTTTGCCCTTATAATCCAGCCATTGGCTGGTAAGAGCCGCGCCGTTTTTATTAAAGTAATATTTATATTTGGTTCCGGCTGCCCAGCGGCTGCGGTACATAATACCGGTGTTTCGGTCGTAATAATATTTTTTTCCGGAGATGGACAGCCATCCGGTGTAGCGCTTGCCATTGGGAAGGCTGTAATAATAGTTTCCTTTATACTTTATAGATCCGCATACAAGACGGCCGTTAGGGTTGTAGCAGTAATAATCGCCGTTTATTTTAACCCAGCCGGTTTTTTTGGAGGTAATGCTCACGCTCGCCTGGGATTCCTTTACAAGAGTCGCAGCGGAAACAATACAGGTACTGCCCAAAATCAGCATGAGAAAAAGCAGTACGGGTATAAGAAACCGAATAAAACCTTTTCTTTTCATTTTCACTCTCCTCAAACTAAAAGACGGGGATAAAAAACCATAGGGATTCCTGGCTTTTTATCGTTCAGATCGTGTAAAAATATGGTAACTACAGTATATCAGAAAAAGGGGAAAATTTGTAGCTGTAAATTCTTTCCATAAAAAACCGGAAACATAAAAAGACCGTCTGGACTGCAGGTTCCAAACGGTCTTTTAGGGCGCCGGGATCAGTAATTATAGGCGCCTTCGTAGCGGTAGCAGTGTTCTTTTTTACGTGACAGGTTTTCGCAGGTGCTGCACCTGTCGCAGAATTCCTGTTGATAACAGGTAGCGCACACGCAGTCGCCGCAGGCTGCGCGGTCGTACTCTAATGTGCAGGAAAAAGGAATCCTGCTGTCCCGTTCCTCTTTCATAAAAATCACACTCCTTTAACTACTTCCATTATAGTCTTGTAAGGAGCAAGTTGCAAGAAGAGATGCTGAAAACCAGTTATATTTTATATCAGGACCGCGCCTTTGCCGCGTGTTTGCGGGCTGACATGATCCAGCGAAAATTAATAGTCGGTTTTATGATAAAAACGTCCATTTATAAAATCCGTTTTTATGATGTTTACAAAAGCGGTGGGATCTATCTCTGTAACCTTTTTGACCAGGAGCTTTGCCTCCTCCCGGGAAACTACCGAATAGAGCATACTGGTGGGCTCTCCTGTATAACAGCCTATTCCGGCGATTTGAGTGGCGCTGTGGTTGGTCAGGTGGGAGATTTCCTGATACACTTCATCTGGTTTGTGAGTAATAATGAAAAGAGTATGTTTTTTATATTTTTGATGAAGCATCTGTACCACTTGGGTGGAAGTGAACTGAAAGATGATAGAGTACAGTGCTTTATCCCATCCGAAGATCACGCCTGCAACAATGAGGATGCAGGCATTGCCCGCAAGGATATAATTCCAGATATCTCTCCCGCTGCGCTCAGAGAAAAAGATCCCTACAATATCAGTTCCTCCGCTGCTGGTATTTCCAATGAGACAAAGGCTGACGCCAAGGCCGTTGACCAGTCCGCCAAAGACACTGATAAGCAAAGTGTCATAGGTGATGGGCGCAGAAGGAATGATATCTGTTAAAATACTTGAGAGTATAATCACACAGCATGAACTGAGGGTGAATTTTTTCCCTACAAATTTCAGACCAATGAAAATAGGAATGGCATTCAAGATCACGTTGATGACCGTATAAGGAATCTCCATTCCCGCGTATTTTTCAAAAATTCCCTGGATCAAAAGGGTAAGCCCGTTAAATCCGCCGGGATACAACCCTCCTGCCCGGACAAAGGTCTTAATGTTAACCGCAAAGATTACAGCCGCAAGGACGGCACAGCTGTAGCGTTTTACCTCATGCTTAATATGAATGTTTTCCAAGATTTTTTCCTCCCTCAAATACTATTATCTGGTACATCAATTACAGCATATTAATATAGTAAACGTCATAGTTCTTTTTATAATGGTAATTCCCATAAGTTTTGAATAAAGAAGATTCAGGTTTTCCCAAGGTTTATTTTGCTTCCCAGCGTCCGGAAGCCCCGCAGGGAAGGACAAGGCCGTTAGATGAAACCGGAAGCCCGATTTCCTGGGAATCTACGATTCCATTAAACGGTTTCAGCTCTGTAGCCAGCATATAAGTCAAAACTGCAGGAGCAAGCCCGGTAGTATAGGAATTTATAAGGAAAAACAGCGGTTCATCGCTTAAAAGCTTTGTACAAAGCTTAATAAGGGGATGGATGGCATCCTCGATCTTCCAGATTTCTCCTTTGGGTCCTCTTCCATAGGATGGGGGATCCATGATGATGGCATCGTAATGATTTCCCCTGCGGATCTCCCGCTCCACAAATTTCATGCAGTCGTCCACCAGCCAGCGTATAGGTGCATTGGAAAGGCCGGAAGCGGCTGCGTTTTCCTTCGCCCAGGTGACCATTCCTTTTGAGGCGTCCACATGGGTTACGGCGGCGCCTGCTGACGCTGCCGCCAGGGTGGCGCCTCCTGTGTAGGCAAACAGGTTTAAGACTTTTACAGGACGATGGGCGTTTTTAATCTTTTCTGAGAACCAGTCCCAGTTAGCCGCCTGTTCGGGAAAAAGTCCTGTGTGCTTAAAACTAAAGGGTTTCAGATGAAAGGTAAGAGCTTTGTAATGGATATCCCATTGCTGTGGGAGGTCGAAAAATTCCCATTCTCCGCCGCCTTTTTTGCTTCTGTGATAATGGGCGTTCATTTTGCGCCAGCCTTTGTGTTTTTTAGGGGTATCCCAGATTACCTGGGGATCGGGCCTGACAAGAAGATAATCGCCCCACCGCTCCAGCTTTTCACCGCAGGAAGTATCGATCACTTCATACTCTTTCCAGCCGTCTGCAATCCACATATTTGTATTCCTCTATTCTTTCTATAGTATTAGCAGTTATAGTAAACGTTATAGTCTTTTCATTATAATGATTACAATAACTTTATCATTTAGCCATAGTATAGGCGAAATTTGACGAATCTGCAAGGTCATATTATGGAATATGGGGAAAAGACTTGACAAGCGGGATTTTACCATACTAAAATGGATAGCATGTTATAGGGAAAATGAAAAAAGCTGAGCCGTTGGTGTATTGCCGTATAACAAAAAGGGCAATATGGTCAGTAAGAAAAACACGCCGGTACACCAGGCGGCATGAGGAGGAAGATTATGAAGAAATACAGCGAAATGAGCAGAGAAGAGCTGCTCGGTCTGAAAAAAGATCTGGAAAAGCAGTTCGAAGAGATTAAAGCCCAGGGGCTTGCCCTTGATATGTCCCGCGGAAAACCGGGAACAGATCAGCTTGATCTTTCTATGGGTATGATGGATGTGCTTGCCGGCGGTGCAGAATTAAAATGTGAAACAGGTGTGGATTGCCGTAATTATGGTGTTCCGGATGGAATTCCGGAGGCGAAACGTCTCCTTGGGGCTATGTCTGAGGTAGACCCGGATCACATTATCATTTATGGAAATTCCAGCTTAAATGTTATGTTTGATACAGTTGCGCGTTCTATGACCCAC
>CALIZJ010000299.1 GCA_938028845.1 uncultured Blautia sp. | reverse complement strand
CCCTTTGAAATGCAAGAAAAACTTCCATATCAAAATTTTTTACTTCTTCAATCATCAGTTCCATAACCGTATTTATGTCAAAAGCTTTTCTGTAAGGCCTGTCTGAACTTAAGGCAGCAAACACATCACATACCCTTAAGATCCGCGCCCCCAGAGGAATCTCTTCCCCCGCTTTATTGGACGGATAGCCGCTTCCGTCGTAATTCTCATGATGATAAAGAATACTTTCCAAAACAAAATCCGAGTATCCCTGTCCCTTAAGTTCCTCATAGCCAAGGGTGGAATGCATACGGACATATTTCAATTCCTCGATCACCAGAGGGTTCTTCTCCTGTCCGTTAATATATCCTGTAAGCTTAAGCTTACCGATATCGTGAAGCATGCCTGCAATAGCCAGCTCGTAGCACTCATTTTCATCCAGCCCCAGCTCCTTTGCCACAGCATATGCAAGGTTGCTGACTCTCATCCCATGATTCAGCTCCGCTGACAGGTCAAAATCCAATATTCTCTCCGGTGTATCTGCCGTTTTTTCGTATACCCTATCCAAGAAGCATGCCTCCTGTCGTGCTCTACAGCCAGGCGGTGATGCCTGCCCGTTTTCTCTCGATCATTTCCTCTATACGCTCAATATAATTGGTCACATCTTTTACGTTCTCTACGCGCTCGATCCTGCTGCCGTGATCAAATACCAGCTTGGAAGAGCCTCCTGCCCCAAGAGCAATGATCGGCTGTTTCTCTTCCATAATTAGTATATTGTAAATACCGGCTTTGTCAACCTTTGCATACCCAACATTTTCGAAATTTCCCTTCATATTTTTCTGGCGGTAGAGATAATAGGGACCCATTCCCATCTCATAGGCAGTTTCCATGGTCAGATCCATAATCTCCTGGCTGTTTTCAAAAGTCATTTCCTGGTACTGATCCCTAAAAATATTCAGCCTTGCCGCACGTTTAACTGCAAGGGAATGTACCGTTAGGCTGTCCGGTGCAAGCGCTCGAACCTCTGCTAACGTATGCTGCACCATAGAGAGATCCTCTCCCGGAAGGCCCACGATCAAATCCATATTAATATTGTCAAATCCGCATGCTCTTGCCTTTTTAAACGCATCTTTTGTCTGTTCTACCGTATGCTGCCTGCCGATCAGATCCAAGGTAGCCTGGTTCATTGTCTGCGGATTTACAGAAATCCTGCTCACCGGGTACCTCTTAAGTGTCATCAGCTTACTCTCATCAATGCTGTCCGGTCTTCCAGCCTCTACCGTAAATTCCTCCAGCCCTTTATAGCCAAAGCTCTCTCCTATCTGGTCCAAAAGGCGCTCTAACTGATTTGGCAAAAGGGTGGTAGGCGTCCCTCCTCCGATGTATATGGTGTCCAGTTTCCGTCCTCTCATCATAGACGAAACTGCACGGATTTCTTTGCACAAGGCGTCTAAATACGCATCTACCTTGTCCTTCCACCGGGAAAGAGGGTAAGAACTGAAGGAACAATACAGGCATATGCTGGGACAGAAAGGGATTCCGATATACAGACTGTAGCCGTTCTCATAATCAATATTCTTTAAGATTTCCCGTTCCCGGTTTGCGATAGTGACAGCCAGTGCCGTCTTTTTCGGACTGACGAAATAACGGGAACGCATCTCTTGGGCCACCTCTGTATTCTTCATTCCGGATTCGATCATCCCCATCGCCAGTTTTACCGGGCGGATTCCTGTAAGGTTTCCCCAGGGGAGCGTTCTTCCCGTCATCTTTACAAGAACCTGATAAAGCGCAGCCTTTATACCGTCTTTATTTTCCTTTCGTATTTCATGGGGATCTTTTTGCCCGGGACAAGAAATAAGGGCATCTTTTGACTGCCCTTGTATTACAGAGGCACATGCCGTACCTCTATGTCCTTCTCCTGTATATTGGATCAAAAAACTGTCCTTCTCTTTTTTTACACAGAAATAAATCTCATATTTCTCTTGTGTCTCCTCGTAAGAAACACAGATTTCTTTTCCCGGATAAAATGCCTTGATCAGCTCATAGACATCTTGCTCAAATTCTCTGTTTAAAAATAAAATACCGATCTTACACAAAGGGATTATACCTCTTTTCGTATCCTATCGTAGTGGAAGCGTCATGCCCAGGGAATACCTCCGTCTCTTCCGGCAGGTTATCCACCAGCTTATGAAGGCTCCTCACAATATCCGCTGTACTTCCTCCCGGAAAGTCCGTTCTTCCAACGGAACCGTAAAACAGGGTGTCCCCGCTGAATAACACACCCTCATCCTTCAGATAATAACAGCAGCTTCCCGGCGTATGGCCCGGCGTGTGGATCATCTGTACGGAAAATCCCGCGGCAGTAAATACCTCCAGATCGTTAAGAAGAACATCCGGCTTAATGGATGCAGCGCGTCCGCCATATCCGGACATGTTCATGGAAGGCTCCCGCAGCATCTCCTGTTCCTTTGAACAGGCATACACCTTTAAACCATATTTCTCCTTTATATCTTCCACAGCAAGGATATGGTCGTAATGTCCATGGGTAAGCAGGATTCCTACGGGTTTTGCCTGCATTTCTTCGATTTTTTGAACAATCTTTTCCGGAGCGTCGGCAGGGTCTACCAAAAGCAGTTCTCCTGTCTCTTTGTTTTTCAGGAAGTAGCAGTTGGTGTATACCATGCCGAGCACGCATTTATCCAGTTCCAATTTATTCATATTCTTCTCCTTTACTTATCCTGTAGTACGCTCCACGTCAAGCACGCTTTCAACCTGGCGTATCTTTTCGATCAGAGAATTTAATTCTTCCTTGCTCTTTACCTCAAAGCTCATGGAGATCGTCGCTTTTTCTTGTTTATTCGTCCGGGAATTAATGCTTCTCACATCAATCTTACGTTCTGTGAAGATCTTTGAAAGATCTACCAGAAGGCCTGTACGGTTATTTGCATAAACGCTGATCTCTGCCATGTATTTTTCAGGAGTTTTTCCGTCCCCGCTCTGCCATTCTGCCTCGATGAGACGGCTCCTGTCCATCTCCGACATATTTAAAATATTCACGCAGTCTGTCCGGTGGATGGTGATCCCTCTGCCTCTGGTAACAAAGCCAACGATCTCATCTCCTGGAATAGGGCTGCAGCATTTTGAAAAGCGAACCGCTACGTCGTGGATTCCTTTGACTACGATCCCGCCCTTATTCTTCGTAATATGAAGCTTTTCATGTGCGTCCGAAGCCGCTTCCAGAACCTGTTCGTCTGTAAGGTTCTTTTTATTTTCTTTCTCATAGGCTTCCAGAAGTTTATTAAACACCTGGCCCTCTTTAAGGCCGCCGTGTCCGATGGCTGCTAAAACTGAATCCCAGTCCCGAAAGCCATATTTTCGCATAACTGCTTCCAGGTACTGTGTTTTCGTATATAAACTGATCTTATATCCTTTGGACTTTGCATACTGCGTAAGCATTTCTTTTCCTTTAAGGATATTGTCTTCTTTTAATTCTTTTTTGAACCACTGGTTAATCTTATTTTTTGCCTGTGTGCTCTTAACCAGCTTCAGCCAGTCACGGCTTGGTCCCTGGGAATTCTGAGAAGTAATGATCTCAATCCTGTCCCCATTTTTTATCTGATACTCAATGGGAACAAGCTTTCCGTTTACCCTTGCCCCTACCATCTTATTTCCTACTGCACTGTGAACGCTGTATGCGAAATCAATGGGTGTGGAACCGTTTGGAAGGGTTTTCACATCGCCCTGGGGAGTAAAGCAGTATACATTATCTGCAAACAGATCCAGGTCATTTTTTAACAGGCTCATAAACTCCCTGTTATCTGACATATCCCGCTGCCATTCCAGGATCTGCCGCAGCCAGTTCAGTTTTTCCTCTTCGCTCTTTCCTACCGGAGCTTTTCCATCGGACGTCTCTTTATATTTCCAATGGGCTGCGATACCGTACTCTGCCGTTTTATGCATCTCGAAGGTACGGATCTGGATCTCAAAAGGCTGCCCCTTAGGACCGATCAGCGTGGTATGCAAAGACTGGTACATATTCGGCTTTGGCATGGCGATGTAATCTTTAAATCTGCCTGGAATGGGTTTATACATCTCGTGGATCACACCAAGGGCTGCATAACAGTCCTTTACTGTATCCACAATGATCCGCACGGCAAACAGATCGTAGATCTGGTCGATGGTCTTATCCTGGTTGACCATTTTTTTGTAAATACTGAAGAAATGCTTTATCCTGCCGTCTACCTGGGCTTTGATATTTGCATCCTCCATGTGTTTTTTTACCTGTTTGACAATATTGCCTACGAATTCTTCCCGGACACTCTTGCGCAGCGCCACCTTTTCTACCAAATCGTAGTACACATCCGGTTTTAAGTATTTCAAAGAGAGGTCATCCAGCTCTACTTTGATCTTGGAAATACCCAGACGCATAGCAATAGGGGCATAGATGTCCATGGTCTCTCTCGCCTTTTCCTGCTGTTTTTCCGGGCTCATATACTGCAGGGTACGCATATTGTGCAGACGGTCTGCCAGCTTGATCAGGATCACGCGGATATCCTTCGCCATGGCAAGGAACATCTTTCTTAAATTTTCCGCCTGAACCTCCACCTTATCTGCCGAATAGCTTAACTGTCCCAGCTTGGTAACTCCGTCCACGAGAAGAGCCACTTCTTCTCCAAATTCATTTTTTACTTCGTCATAGGTCATCCAGGTATCTTCCACCGCATCATGGAGAAGCCCTGCCACGATGGTTTCTTTATCCAGTTCCAGGTCCGCCAGGATGATGGCCACACATAAGGGATGAATAATATAAGGTTCCCCTGATTTTCTTTTCTGGTCTTTGTGTGCCTCCCTCGCTACCTGGTAGGCTTTCTCGATCATCGTTATATCGGTAGAAGGATGGTACTTAACGACGCTGGATATCAAGTCCTGATACAATTCTTCCGGGCTGGTAAAATCATGGGTGGCCTTTATGGCTGCATCCGCTTTCCTTACAGATTCCATTTTTTCCAATTCCGCCCGGTCGGTCACTTTCTTCTGCTCTGTGTTTTTTATTATTTCCACCAACATCTATCACCTGCCTATCGCCAAAAATTTTAGAATTTATTTTCCTTCGTAACGGATGATAGACTCAACATTATAGCCGTCGAGTTTTTTTACACCATTTAAGCCGGCAAGTTCCATAAGAAATACAATCTTTACCACTTCTCCGCCTAATTCTTCCACTAACTTCGCTGCAGCTTCGATCGTGCCTCCGGTGGCGATCAGATCGTCGATGATCGCAACCTTCTGCCCTGGCTTAATGGCATCCTTATGTATTTCAATGGTTGCGCTTCCATATTCCAGATCGTAGCTTCTGGACACAGTTTCACATGGAAGCTTCCCTTTTTTACGGATGGGAACAAAAGGTTTATGGAGATTATAAGCAATGGGCATTCCAAAGATAAAACCTCTGGATTCTGTACCCACGATCACATCCACATCCAGTCCCTTCAAACAGTCCTGCATGGAATCAATAGCAAGCTGCAGACCGTCTGCATCCTGTAATATGCTTGTGACATCACGAAAAATAATACCTGGCTCCGGAAAATCCGGAATACTTCTTACATAATCTTCTATCTTCTTCATTTTCCCACTCCTCTTTTTTTATTGTCGTATTAAGAACAACAAAAATTGTTTCCTCTTTCTATCTCGGAAGTTTTTTATTTTTTTCTTAACAATATAAGTAAGTATAGCACTTTTTTTTCGCAGAATCAATGAAAAACCCGACACCACCCGCATAAATACAGCATATTCCGCCTTTCAGCAATAGTTTTGTATGACAATCTGCATGGTTTCCCTTCCCTGGTACCGGTTAATTTCCGGATAATAGGTTACTGAAATCCCACCTGCGTGGGCGGCAAAATCTAAAAATTTCTCAGCTTCCCCAAAATAAACTGCGTCAATGGCAAAGCCTTCCTGGTCTTGTATCCGCATTTTTGCCACATTTCGATTTTTCCCAAAAATCCTGGGTTCTAAAACACGGAGCCCTTTTTGCGCAAACACCGGCTTTGTATTCCCTTTTCCAAAAGGTTCCAAAAGAGAGAGCTGCTCTATCAGCTCCCTGGAAATATAAGAAAAAGGCATGGCTACGTCGATCACGATCTTTGGGATGAGTTCTTCCGGAGTAAGGGTACAGTTTTCGTTTAAGCGTCTGCGAAGTTCTTCTACATTTTCTTCTGCAAGGGAAAGTCCTGCCGCCATAGGATGTCCCCCGAACTGTTCCAGAAGATCTGCACATTTAACCAGTTCATCAAACATAGAGTATGCTTCTATAGAGCGGCCGCTGCCTTTTACTCCGTGTTCTCCCTTGGTCAGTACGAATACCGGTTTATAAAATTTTTCCCGTATACGGCCGGCAATGATACCAGCCAGGCTTTCATGACAGTCCGGAAGGTAAATGACAAGCACACGATCCTTTCCCACAGAGGTCTCTTCTACCTGACGGATCGCTTCTTCTTTTCCCTTTTCCGTCAGAGCCTTTCTGCTTTCATTAAGAGCTGCCAGATCCCCTGCTATCTCTGCCGCTTTCCCCGGATCCTCCGTGTCAAAAAGGGCAAGGGAACGGGCGGCAGTGTCAAGTCTTCCGCTGGCATTGATGCATGGGCCAAGAACGAACCCTATATGATATGAGGTGATCTTTCCTCCCTCCAGCCCGTTTGCGCGTATCAGCGCCAGCAATCCAGGATTTTTTGTGGTGGGAAGTTTTTTTAGTCCTTCCTTTACAATGATCCTGTTTTCTCCCTGAAGGTCCATTACGTCTCCCACTGTGGCTATAGCAGCAAACTCCAGAAGATCCAAAAATTCTTCCCTGGGAATCCCAAAACGTTCGTACATAGCGCCCACCAGTTTCCATGCTACTACCGCTCCGCAGATGTTTTTACTTGGGTACATACAGGAAGGCTGCTTGGGATTTATAACCGCATCTGCGAGGGGAAGAAGCAGTTCCCTTCCTTTTTCTGTCTCCCGATAGGGAATCTCATGATGATCGGTCACCACCACCGTCATTCCCAGCTCCTTTGCCATTGCAATCTCACTTCCCGCTGCGATCCCGTTATCGCAGGTAAGGATCGTATCTATTTCGTCCTTTTGGGCCTGGAGGATCAGGTGCTCGTGTATGCCGTACCCATCACTGATCCGGTCAGGGATATAGGTATCTATCACAGCTCCCATCCTGCGAAAGCCTTTCAGCAGAATATAAGTGGACGAAACACCGTCTATATCATAATCCCCTATGATCCGGATCTTTTTTTTGCTTTTGATTTTTTCTTCTAAAATATCTGCTGCTTTTTCCATATCCTTTAAAAGCCAGGGAGAGGGAAGCTGGGACAAATCCCCTTGAAGATACAGGCGGATATTCTCCTCCCCCACCACTTCCCTGTTTCGCAAAAGCCTTGCAATGACAGGATCGATGCCGAATTGTTTTCCTATTCCGTTAAAATCTGCGCGCTTTGCCGCAACTACCCATTTTTCCATGTACATTCCTTTCTGCCCGTAAAAATAGTAAATATCCCGGGACAAGTCAGATCCTGCCCCGGGACTTTACATCCTGTTACTGATTATTCAGATTTTTCCTGGTTCTTAGCTGCTTCCTGAGCGGCAAGACGCTCTGCCACTCTTTTCCGGTTTTTCTTTTTCGGCTGACCAGATACATTTTTTGTATTCGGACGATTTTCCTGTTTCTTTTCAATTTTCTTACTCTGTTCCAGCTTAACAGTTCCTGTACTGCCGGCTGCCGCAAGCTTCGGCTGATTATTTTTTAATCCTTTCTTCATAACCAGCCACAATGGACCTGTGATGCACACAGAAGAGTAAGCACCGCATACCACGCCTACCATAAGAGGAGCCGCAAACTCACGTATGGAAGATACTCCCAGGATAAACAGCACTGCTACCATTACAAATGTAGTAAAGGAAGTATATATACTTCTTGTCAGCGTCTGGGTGATACTGCTGTTTACAATCTCATCCATATCCTCTGGATCTTTATCTCCATGCATATTTTCGCGGATACGGTCGAAAATAACGATCGTGGCATTAATAGAGTATCCTACGATGGTAAGCATACATGCAATAAAAGTATTGCCTACTGATATCCTGGACACAGCGTAAAAGGCAAGCACAACCAATACATCGTGTACAAGTGCAAGAACGCCGCTGCTGGCAAAACGGATATCTTTAAAGCGGAACCAGATATACAAAAGCATGAATATCGTAGCCACTACCACAGCAACTACCGCATCCCGGCGCATCTCTGTACTTACAGTAGAAGAAATGCTTTCTGAGGAAATAAGATCCGGATCTACATCGAAATTCTCTACCATTGCGTCGTTAAGCGCCTGGCGCTCTTCCAGATTCAGAGAACGGGTCTTAATGACTACCTGATTGGTTCCCACTACCTTTGTAGGCTGCACGTTTCCATCTCCGGTTACTTCTTCGACTACAGGCGTTACCTCGGAATCAATCTGTGCGATGTTCATGTCTTCGTTAAAGGTCACAGTGGTAGCCGTACCGCCGGAAAACTCAAGGCTGTAATTCAGCGCTCTGTTTCCCATCTGGCTGTTTACGAACATGATCACCGGACCGCTTAAAATCAAAAGGATGGAAACCGTAAAAAAGATCTTTTTATGGCCGGTAAAGTTAATGCTCTTTCTAACTTTTGCCCTTCCATAAAATTTTTCATCCCGTACGCCCACTGCATATACTGCGTTTACCAAAATCCTGGAAACCACCAGTGCGGTAAACATAGAAACAACGATACCAAGAGCAAGTGTATATGCAAATCCCTTAACTGTACCGGAACCAAGCCACATAAGAACGAATGCAGCGATCAAAGTAGTGATATTTCCATCAAAGATCGCTGAAAATGCTTTCTGGAAGCCGTTCTTAATGGCACTCCGCACAGAAAGGCCTGCCGTGATCTCTTCTCTGATACGGGCATAAATAATAACGTTTGCGTCCACCGCCATTCCAATGCCCAGAATAATACCGGCGATACCCGGAAGGGTAAGGGTAATGTCAAAGGCATTCAGGGTAAGGAGCATCAAAGCTGTGTAAATGATCAGCGCCACACCGGAGATCAGACCCAGCACCCTGTACACACAGGTCATAAAAATGATCACAATGGCAAGACCAATAGCTGCCGCGATCAGACTTGTTGTAATTGCTTCTTCTCCAAGCTGGGCAGCAACCACGCTGGAACGAAGTTCTTCCAGCTCAAGGCTCAAAGAACCGATACGGATATAGGAAGCAAGATTCTGGGCTTCCTCCACACTTGACATACCGTCAATCTGTGCCTGTCCGCCAGTGATCGCCTCGTTTACAGTTGGTGCGCTTAAAATGGCATCATCATATACGATCGCAATCTGCTTTCCTACATTATCTTCTGTAGCCTGGGCGAATTTTTCTTTACCCTCATCTGTCATGGTAAGGCTTACTACATACTCCCGCGCACTGCTGGCAGAAGTCTGAATGGCGCCGCCTTCTGCATCCGCCACATCGCTTCCTTCCAGTACAACAGATCCGGCTTCACGAATCTCATCCAGACTTCTGGAAAGTACATAACCTTCTTCCCCAAGGGTAAAGTTTGTATTTCCGTCATCGTCTGTTTCTTCAATGAAGCAAAGAGAACCTGGTTTTCCAAGTTCCTCCAGAATGGCGTTTGCATCTGTCACACCAGGGATTTCTACGTTGATACGGTTAGAACCTTCCTGATAAACCTGCGCCTCTGTGCTGTACTGCTCCACACGTCTTTGCAGCTTATATCTGGTATCTGCCATATCCTCGCTGCTTGGATTGTCTTCCTTTGCCTGATAGGTAATGCTGACACCGCCGGCAAGATCAAGACCTGTCTTTATATTCCTGGCAGCACCTGTTCCCGTTGGTCCAATACCTACGGCTGCTGTGAAACATAAAAAGGCAGTGATGATGACCGTCAGAATCAGGACTGCGATTCCTCTGCTTTTCTTCATCTTTCTTTCCCTTCTTACTTTCTTTTTAGTCTTCTGCTAATGCAGCTTTTATCATGATCGCGCACTCCACTCTTTTTCTCTGGAGCTCGCACCCGATCTCATAATTTCCTTTTATATCATTCTGAAAATGATAAGCATTGGCAGCACAGCCGCCGCTGCAATAGAATCTTGCGAAACAGTCTCTGCACGCTTCTTTTGTATACACATTGCAGCCGGAAAACGCTTTTTGGATCTCTGGTTTTCGGATACCCTCGTCCACGTTTCCCATAAGGTACTCTTCCTCGCCTACAAACTGATGGCAGGGATAAAGGTCTCCCCAGGGAGTAACCGCCAGATATTCTGTTCCTGAACCACAGCCGGAGAGGCGCTTGTACACACAGGGACCACCTGTGAGGTCGATCATAAAATGGAAGAAATTAAAGCCTTTCCCTTCTTTTTCCCGGGCGATCATCTCTTTGGCAAGAAGATCGTACTGTTCCAGGATCTGCGGGATATCTTCCTCTTTGATGGCGTATGTTTCCTCTTCAGAAGCAACCACTGGTTCCACAGAAATCTGTTTAAAGCCCAGATCCGCCAGATGCAGTACATCTTTGGAAAAGTCCAGGTTGTGATGAGTAAAGGTACCCCTCACATAATAGTTTTCCTGTCCCCGTGACTGCGCAAACTGAATAAACTTCGGCATGATCAGATCGTAGCTGCCGGCTCCTTTCCGGAAGGGACGCATATAGTCATTTACTTCTTTCCTTCCATCCACACTGAGCACCACATTGGCCATTTCCTTATTACAGAAATCCATGATCTCCTCGTTTAAAAGGACGCCGTTTGTAGTAAGTGTAAAACGAAATCTCTTATTATGTATGGCTTCCTGCTCTCTTCCATACTGAACCAGTTTCTTTACCACTTCCCAGTTCATAAGCGGTTCGCCCCCAAAAAAATCCACTTCCAGATTTTTTCTGGAACCGGAATTGGCGATCAGGAAGTCCAGCGCTTTTTTCCCTACTTCAAAAGACATCATAGCCCGTCTGCCGTGGTATTCTCCTTCTTCTGCGAAGCAGTAGCGGCAGGCCAGGTTGCAGTCGTGTGCAATATGCAGGCACAAAGCCTTTACCACTGTCTGCCTGTCCTTGGTAAATTCATCTATGATATTTTCATAAATATCTTCTGTAAACAGCATGCCTTCTTCTTTCAGCTTCCGGCATTCCGCCGCTGCTGTCAGAATATCCTGCCTGTCAAAACGTCCGGAAAGCCTGTCTGCAATCTCACTGTCAGAACAGCCTTCTTCCATGTAGGGCAATATTTCATAGGTCACTTCATCCACAAGATGGATGCAGCCGCTGTTAATATCAAGCACGATATTATAACCATTATTCTGATAACGATGAATCAGACTCATTTTTTTGAAATCCTTTCCTGTATGGTGTAAAAACCGGAAAATTTCCGATTTCATAATAATAAGCAGCGGAGGTCATTCCGCTGCTTACGCCGTTTTCAGAGCGACTTTATTATTTATGCTCGCAGCTCTGGTTTCCTACTGTACAGGAAGTCTTACATGCAGACTGGCAGGAAGTCTGACATTCGCCGCATCCGCCTTTTTTAATCGTGTTCTGCAGGTTCTTTGTATTTAATGTTTTAATATGCTCCATTTACAATTCCTCCTTATGTATAATTTATCTTCGCATAGTATAGCATAAAACTTTTTAATTTAAAAGTCTTTTTTTCTCTTCCGGCTTCTCCTTATTTTCTTTTCAGGAGAGCATCCCTCCTAAGGCACCGCCGCCCAGGCACATGAAAAAAGTAGTTACAAGATGCTGTATACTCATATCCCACTTTTTCTGGACGGCAAAAGATACCAGGATCAGCAAAAGGAAATAGCACAGCCCCACCAGTATTCCCCACAGATATTTATCTTTCCGCACGATCTTTCCTGCTATAAAACCGCCCGCCAGACAGGAAATCACATAGACAGCCACAATTCCTGCCGCTATCGGCCCTTCTCCAAGGTCAAACTGAAAAAGAAGAAAAGCCAAAAGCAGCAGAAAAACACCTGTCAGAGCGTAGGCAGCCAAAAGGGATTTTAAAACAGCCTTCACTTTCATAGAACAACCCTCCCATATGCAATATATGGGAGGGTCTCTGTCCTTATTCCTAATTTCTATATGGCTTTATTTTCTCTTTTTGTATACTGCGGCTGTACCGGTCATCACTAAAGCTGCAGCCGCTGCCAGTGCAGCGAAAGGAAGAACTTTAGTCTCATCTCCTGTGTCTACCGCTCTGGAAGAAGAGGAGGTATTATCCTCTGTGCTTTCCTCTGTATCGTTTGTATTCTGTGCAGTCGCCTGATTCGTTCCAGAGGTGGATGTGGTATTAGAGGATGCAGCCGGAGACACCGGGACTTCCGTAGTAGATCCGCTGCTTCCAGTCTGAGAAGTATTACTGTCTCCATACCCTTCCTCAGCTATGTCGCTGCCGATCACCGGTTTGCTTCCGGCAATGCCGAAAGGACTGAAAGAATGGGTACTGAATACCATGGTATCTCCTTCCACACTTGGAATGATCGTTTCAATAGCGCCGTTGTCCAAAAGGTGCTCAATAGTATATTCATAACCTTCTTTTACAGGAACTGTCACGCTTATGTATTCTCCGTCCGGAATCTCATATTCCGTGTCTGTTCTCAGATCCCAGAGTTCAAACTCATAGGATTTAAAAATGCTGGCATCTATCTCATTGGTAAACTGATAATCGTCTCCGCTGGAAACCCGAAACTGTACATACCAGGGAAGTGAGATTCCTGACACGGAAATGCCGTTGCAGCTATGGTTTTCAGCTGCACGTACCATCTGTTCTTCAGGACTTAAATCCTCTTCTGCTGTCACAGGGCGCTCATCCTCCTTAAGGCTCTCCTCCTGGTCAAAAATATTTTCTATAGGAGGCTGTGTCACTTCCGGAGCAGTTCCTTCCTCAGCAGTTTCTCCACTTTCCCCGATTTCCGCTTCGCCAATCTGTGATTCCTCTGACTCTGTTCCCTCTTGTTCGTCTTTCTCTTCGTCAGATATTTCCCCTTCGCCTTCATCGGGTATGCCTGTAATTTCCTCCCCCGCATCCGGCAGCTGGGATATAACCGGCGTCACCGAAGGAACAGGGGTAACTGTCTGCTCGGGAATTTCTGTAGGAGGCACTTCCTCTTCACCGGAATCCTCGATGCTGCTTACCACCACTGTCACATAGCCTCTTAAAACGCCTTCCTCGGCATCCCATCCCTCTTCTTTAGAAAGATCCACCGATTCAAAAGGCGTAAGCTTCACTTCATAAGACTGAACTCTCTTAGAAGGAACACAGGAGTCATCCACCCAGGCCAGAGTCCCGTACTCGTTCTCCGGAAGAGCAACCTCCGATAAAGCCACAGGCTCCTCTATCGTAATATTTTCCGGCAGGATACTCACTGCTGCTTCTATAGCTGTATCGGACTGGGCTAATACGCCCTGGGTCTGTCCGCCGACCATAGCTGCTGTCAAAGCAGCCGCAGCGAGAAGCCGTACTCCTTTTCTATATGTCATTTTTCCACTTTTTCTTTTCACATTCATCATTTCCGCACCTCAATTAATTTAAAGCCATCTTCATGTATCTATATTACGTATCTATTTTGATCCCGCATTATCACTATACCAAATCTTTATGCTTTTGTAAATATTTCGTAACAAATTTTTACATTTTTCGATATATCTGCTACAGCATATCATTTTTCATTTTCAATCCTGTAATTTTCTTTTTTCCATTTTCGGCAAAAACAGCCGGACACATTCCTGTTAGGTCTGTGCCGGCCGTCTTGCTACATCATGAAGGTAAACTGTTTGATGATCCTGGTCATCTCTCCCATTACTGCTTCCACACCATTTTCTGTTTCTCTCCAGCTTTCCCGGCTGATGCCGTCCACCACAGACGGCACTACCCAAAACCTGGTCTCCGGATAAACATATTGGTAATACATCAGGGAACGTCTGGCATGGTAAGATTTGCAGCATAAAATTGCCGTTTTTACCTCAATCCCCACTGCATCCGTCACCTTTTTGGAAAATCTAGCATTTTCATAGGTATAAGTCGCCTTATCTTCCATGAGGACTGCTTCTCCAGGAACTTTATTTTTTACAAGGACATCTTTTAAAAACTCCCACTCTGTCTTATAATTTCCTGTGTAAAGTTCCTGTTTCTCCAACACGCCCGAAAATTTCTTTTCTGTTATGCTGTATCTGCCGCTGGGAAGTATATAAGGGGCAAGCCCCTTTCCATAAAGTTCTGCCGCGCGCTCCGCCATCTGCGGATAGCCGTTTCCCGGCACGAAAATAATATCCGCCTTTTCCGGTTCATCCTCCACAAAAATAAATTCCTGTATTTCATCTAAAACTTTCTCGTACGTACTCATTGTCCTGCTCCTTTTCTTTATTTTGTGACAATCAGCGTGCTGTATCCGTCATCGCGCAGCCTTTGTTCCATGTTAATGGCATTGCCAAGCTCCAAGAACGCACCTGTCTGGACTTTATAAATTCCGTCATCGTATATCAAAAATGCCGGATAACCCTTATCCATTAACTGATACAGCATCCGATCCGCATTTTCTCTGTTTCGAAAGGCACCAGTCTGCACCCGGTAATAAAGCGGTCCTTCTACGGTTTCCTGATTGAGCGTACCCAGGATTGCTTCGGCAATCGCCTGGGCCATCTCCTGAAAATTTTCATCAAACAGACGGTTATCCTCGTCAGAATTGATAAAACCTGCCTCTACAAGCAGTGCCGGCATTTTTGTCCTTCTTAAGACTACAAGCCCCGGCCGTTCTTTCACGCCGATCTCACGAAAGCCAATCTCTCCTAAAGCACCCAGGATATTTTCTGCCATTTCGTATTTGATCCCGCTTTTATCGTACAGCAGGACTTCCACACCATTATACTGGTTCGCCCTGGGACTGCTGTTCCTATGGAAAGAAATGAAATAGTCCACCCCTGCCGCGTTTGCAATCTGCGCTTTTTCAAAAGGCGTCTGGTAAATGTCTGTCGTTCTTGTATAAGACACATCTATTCCATTATTCTCAAGGATTTCTCCTACAGCCAGAGTTAATTGAAGCGCGTCATCCTTTTCCTGTCTGCCGTTATATACGGCTCCAGGATCACTTCCCCCGTGTCCAGCGTCAAGCATAATCTTATATGCCACTGGTATTTCCTCCCAATTGTCCTTTTATGATTAGAATATGCCGTTACAAGCAATCTGCTACTGTAAAGGAGGGTGAGCTTTTCCGCCTTTTTCATTCTGGCTAAACAGGATTTCTCCCTGTATCTGTCTTCTATAAGATACCACATTTAGGATGTGCTTTCCATAGCTGCAAAAAATTTATACGCAGGTGAAACATTCCGTATCCTTATTATAATGATAGATTTTACAGGTAAGGACATCTTCCGCTGGAGTTGCCTCCTCAATCGTGTTTTGCAGTACGTGCTGCAGATCTTTGGGATCTACCATAGTATCAATATGTATCATCACCTCATGGATACTGGTAAACACCATATAAAAGCTTCCGCCCAGCAAATATGCCAGTCTTTGCGCTACACCGGGAAGAAATACGGCCACTGCGCCATTCGTCCTTTTTGTCGTGCTCAGGCAGTTACCCATGGCGTCTTTTCTTAATTCGTACTGTGCCAGAACATCCATGAAATTATCCCCTTCATACTCCAGATCATAGATCAGTTCTTCCCACCTGTAGATCCTTGGCGGCGCAAGGTAATAAGTATTCAGCAAAGCATCTGCAAATACCTGTTCTCTGTCCTGCTTCCATCCCTCTACAAATTCTTTTCTGATTTTTATGCTGGTCAGACGTTCTTTCGTCTCCTCCACCCGCAGATAAAGAACCAGCGCGATATCACCGATAGATTTATAGATGGCGTTTCTCAGTTCTAACTTATTTTTTTCTATGTTTACAAGACGGATAAACAGTTTATCCCGGGCTTTTTCATAATCTGCTGCTTCCAAAACCTTTCCCAGATAGCCTGCTTCTTCAATCCGCCCTATTGCCTGCACCATTCCTCCTACTATTTCGTCCAGAGAAACTCCCTCTTTATACTTTTTATAAGCATCTTGGGTATGCATTCCGCATAATTCGCAGGCTTCTCCCTGCTTCGCACACTGAATAAACAGCTTGTCCTCCTCAAAAGGCGTTCCTTTTTCTCCCTGGGCGAAAAAAATCTGGTTTTCGTCCATCCCAAGGGCGGTCATCATTGCCTGCCGAAGGTATTCTACAAAATTCTCATATTCTTTTTTCATATTTTGTTCCTTTCTGCTGTGAAATCTTTTTGGTGAAAACCTGTGACATACAGAATCAGTATAATCATCCAATGCAGGCGCCAATAAAACTTCCCTTGACATGTCTTTTGGAATATTTTGTTTGTATGTAGGATATGTGTATTCCTAAATGATGTGGGATTGCAGTAGTATTTTTGAGGTTAAGACTGGCAGGATAAAGTGATGTGGTTAAACAAGAAATGTCATTTGGAAAACATGCCGGATGTAAAACTGCCATAAAGAATGGGATGATATATTTATTGTTCGCCGTATTAGGGATGAGTAAAAGAAAGGGAGCCGCGGCTCCCTTTTTAGAGTTGCTGTGTTTTCAGTATATGTTTTCTTTTCAGATTTGTAAAGAAAATTTTTTCGACAAATATTTGCAGGTCTTGCTGCATTTCAAAGGTCTAACGGCCAAAAGCGGTATATTAATAAAATTTCTTTTGCGCTCTTTGGTGTCTATGATGCTGCTGGCCCGATAACATTTTTAAATTTTTCCTTCTTTTTTCAAATATTCCAGGAAAGCCAGGCAGCCTTCTGTCACATCGTTGTATGTCTCATCAAAATTACCTGTGTACCATGGATCTGCAATATCCCGCTCTGATCCGGCGAATGACAGCAATTTATATACTTTCCCGTCTGGATCGCCTTTTAACATGCGATTTAGGTTTCGTATGTTCCAGGTATCCATGCCGATAATATAATCAAACTCCTGGTAATCATTCCATGTGATCTGCCTTGCCCTATGGGGCACAAGAGGTATATTCATTTCCTTTAATTTCCTTACGGTTCCTCTGTGAGGAGGATTTCCGATCTCTTCCCTGCTGGTAGCACAGGAGTCTATCAGAAACAGATCCTCCAGACCTCTTTCTTTTACCATGTAGGTAAAAATGCTTTGGCTCATTGTTGAGCGGCAGATATTGCCGTGGCATACGAAAAGCACTCGTATCATATTTTAAAGTCCTCCTAAAGTGAGTAAAAATAGGGATATGTTACTACTGTCCTATTTTAGCATAATTCTATAAAACTGGACAGGGATAAAATCAGCCATTATATATCACCAGCCCCAAGTTTCGGAAACCCTCATTTTAACTTGTACTAAATCTTGACGTTGTATGATTATATTCTTGTCCATTATCAAGCAATCAAGATTAAAAACCATTTTCAAAAAGAACAACCTCATTGACATACATGCAGATTGCATGATACTATATACATGCAAAGTACAT
>CALIZJ010000298.1 GCA_938028845.1 uncultured Blautia sp. | reverse complement strand
CCGAGGATATGGTAACTAAGGAAGTACATTGGTATCTGATGACGGCTGATAATTATCATAGCAGACCTCAGAAAGAGGAATACTTTGTAGATTCCGGATATTATAAGTTTCATGAAATTTATCATCTGCTCCGTTTTTCCAATGAAAAACAGATTGTAGAGAAAGCTTATCAGGAATATCTGGAAATGCGGAGTGCAGGTCTTTGGGGAAAACAGCATAAATATTATTAAACTTGGAAATCCTTTTATTAAGGCAGAAGGAGCGCGAAGCGGCGAGATGTTACGATGGATTGAGAATTATTATGTAGGCAGCAGTATACGGAAACCGGAAGAAATGAAAAAAAAGATTGATTCCGGTTTTTTTGCGCCAGGCATTTACCTTCTCACATTAGCGGGAAATCCGGATAATCTTATGGAATTTCTGCCGGCGGCGTCTCTTAAACAGGAAGCGCTGCGCCGGCTTTGTCCTACTGTGATCGGGATGGCCCTGGGTAAAGAAGAAGCCATTGAGCTTACCTGCCGGATCCTGGAGGAAGTCTATGATCGAACAGGCTCTTTTCGGGTGGAAGATTATTTAAAAAACAGGTGAATGCATGCTGCTACATATATTGTGGATGATACTCAAAATAATTTTAATCTTGCTGGGCGTTCTTCTGGGGCTTTTGCTTCTGGTGATCCTGCTTGTACTTTTCTGTCCGGTGCGCTACTGTGGGTTGGCTGCAAAAGAGGGCAGTGAGTTAAAAGACATTCGCGGGGAAGGCTCTGTAAGCTGGCTGTTTCATGGGATATGGGTGAAATTTTACTATGCAGATCAAAAATTTATCACTCAGATCAGGATTTTTGGTATTTCCCTGGACTGGCTGAAAAAGGTAAAAGGAAATTTTTCAAAAAGAAAAAAGGAAAAACCGCAAAAAGCCAGCCGAAAACAGGAAAAGCCTAAAAGCACCAGGAAGGCGGAAAGGGAAAAACAAATAAAAACAGCACCGTCTCCAAAAACGGAAAAAACTCAGAAAACAGTTTCGCTGCCGGAAAAAGAGCATCCGCCTAAAAGGGAGCCGCAGCCGGAGAAAAGGGATATGCCGGAAGAAGAGAAAGAGCCGGGATTTATTCTTAAAATAAAAAACATAAAGAATAAAATAGCAGCTATTTGGGAAAAACGAAAATTCTTTGAGAAGATCCGGCAGACGTTGAAAAACTTCTGGGATCGTTTAAGCTGGTGGAAGTCCCTTTGGGATGACGAGAGGATACAGGCTGCCTTAGGTCTTGTAAAGTCAGAATTAAAGCGTATCCTTAAGCATGTATTTCCTACAAAGATCAGCGGAGAGATCCTTTTCGGAAGCGAAGATCCCGCTGTAACCGGTATGGCTCTGGCCATTCTTGGAATTACCATGCCGCTGCATAAAAATTTAATTGCAGTGAACCCTGTATACGAAGGGGAAAATATTCTGGAAGGAAAAGTGATTCTTAAGGGAAGGATATATGCGGTAGTGTTGCTTGCAGCCGGCCTTAAGATTTATTTTAATAAAAATATCAAATACGCGATCAGCCGATGGAAGCGTAAGGAGGGCTAAATATGTCAAACGAAAACAATTTTAAAGATACTGTAAATTCTCTCTTTAAGGGAATGGACGCTTTTGTTTCTGCAAAGACTGTAGTAGGAGAAGCCATTCATGTGGGCGATACCATCATTCTTCCGTTAGTTGATGTGACCTTTGGCGTGGGTGCCGGCGCTTTTTCCGGTGAGAAGAAAAATAACGGCGGCGGAGGTATGACAGGAAAAGTAACGCCCTGTGCAGTACTGGTCATTTCAAATGGCATTACCAAGCTTGTAAATATCAAGAACCAGGATGGACTGACCAAGGTTTTGGATATGGTTCCTGATTTTGTGAATCGTTTTACGACAAAAACAGATTCAGCAGATGATGTGACAGCGGAATAAAGTGTTTACAGAAGAAATCTATGCATAGAATATAGTAAACCAAAGAGACGGGGATATAAGAAATGGGACGTTTTTTTGGTCTTATGTTATTTTGTATAGGGATTGGAATGGTGATCGGATTATTGATCGCAGACAGCATTGTGATCGTCATCGCAGCAGGGGTTTGTCTTTTGTGCGGATATCATCTGTTTTGCAGATAATAGAGAAAAAAAGAAGGTATGCAGGATTTCCTGCATACCTGTTTTTCTTACGCTCTTTCCACTTTACCGGATCTCAGGCAAGAAGTACATACGTACATTTTCTTTGCTCCGCCGTTAGCTGTCTTTACTTTTACGGATTTTACGTTTGATTTCCACATTTTATTAGATCTTCTATGGGAATGACTCACATTGTTTCCGAAATGAGCTCCTTTTTCACAAATTGCGCATTTAGCCATGATAGCACCTCCTTACGCTTTTTTTCAACAGACCCTATTTTAACAGATGCAATGCGCTTTTGCAAGTAAAAAAAGGAAAATTGTAAAAATAATATTTCTTTTTCCGGCAAGACAGGTTATAATAGTAAATACATAATAATTTGAAAATATTGGAGGTAACCATATGAATGGACGAATAGATTCCGGATTGGGTCAGATTGTCATCGACACAGACGTAATTGCGACCTATGCTGGAAGTGTTGCAGTGGAATGCTTCGGGATCATTGGCATGGCGGCGCTGAGCATGAAGGACGGGCTTGTAAAGCTCCTGCGCAAGGACAGCTTACAGCACGGCATTCATGTAGTTATTACTGAAGAAAACAGGATTCGCCTGGATTTCCATGTTATTGTGGCATATGGCGTAAATATCAGTACGATTGCAGATAATTTGATCAGCAATGTAAAATATAAAGTTGAGGCCTTTACTGGAATGGAGATCGAAAAGATCAATATCTACGTAGAAGGCGTACGTCCAATAGACTAGGATCAGAGGAGGAACTTGTGGTGAGCAAAACAACCATAGATGCCAAAACACTTTCCAGAATGTTTTTGGCGGGAGCTAAAAATCTGGAAGCGAAGAAAGAATGGATTAATGAATTAAACGTATTTCCTGTACCGGACGGCGATACGGGTACAAATATGACCCTTACGATCATGTCGGCGGCGTCAGAAGTCACCGCTCTTGAAAATCCGGATATGGAGATGCTTGCAAAATCTATTTCTTCCGGTTCTCTTAGGGGCGCCAGAGGGAATTCCGGTGTTATCCTGTCGCAGCTTTTAAGAGGCTTTACAAGGGGCGTACGCAAGCTGGATGTCCTTGATGCCCCGGCGATAGCTGCCGCCATGGAAAAAGGTGTGGAGACAGCCTATAAAGCAGTTATGAAACCAAAGGAAGGGACGATCCTTACCGTAGCCAGGGAAGCTGCTGAAAAGGCTATGGAGATTGCAGAGGAATCCGAGGATCTGGAAAGCTTTTTTGCAGAAATTTTCGCCCATGCGGAGGCGGCTCTTGCACGGACTCCGGAGCTGCTGCCTGTTTTAAAAGAGGCCGGAGTGGTAGATTCCGGCGGACAGGGCCTGCTGGAAGTGTACAGAGGAGCTATTGACGGCTTTTTAGGCAAGGAAGTAGACTATTCCGGTTTTGCACCGGGAAAAGGTTCTTCCCTGACGAAAATCACGCCTTCTGCAGAAGCAGACATAAAATTCGGTTATTGTACAGAATTTATCATCCTTTTGGACAAGGAAATGCCTGAGGAAGAAGAACATTCCTTTAAGAAATTTTTGAATTCCATTGGAGATTCCATTGTTTTGGTTGCAGATGATGAGATCGTAAAAGTGCATGTGCATACCAACCATCCAGGCGAAGCCATTGAGCGTGCGCTGACCTACGGTGCTCTTTCCAGGATGAAGATTGATAATATGCGGGAAGAACATCAGGAGAAACTTATCAAAGATGCAGAAAAACTAGCGAAAGAACAGGCCCAGCAGGAAGAAGAAAAAGAGGAACTTCCAGCAAAAGAGACAGGCTTTATTTCTGTTTCCGTTGGAAATGGCCTTACTGAGATCTTTAAGGAATTAGGTGTGGACTACATCATCGAAGGCGGACAGACGATGAATCCAAGTACGGAAGATATGCTGAACGCCATTGAAAAAGTAAATGCCCATACGATTTTCATCTTCCCTAACAATAAAAACATAGTCCTTGCAGCTAATCAGGCCAGGGATCTTACAGAAGATAAGGAGATCATCGTGGTTCCCACCAAGACGATCCCGCAGGGCGTGAGCGCCATGATCAGCTATGTTCCGGAGAAAGATGCGAAGGAAAATGAAGAAGCCATGGCAGAAGCTATCACCAAAGTAAAAACCGGACAGATTACTTATGCAGTCCGGGATACCAGGATCGATGATAAGGAGATCCATGAGGGAAGATCGGAAGAGC
>CALIZJ010000297.1 GCA_938028845.1 uncultured Blautia sp. | reverse complement strand
AGGAGGTAGAAATCTTCTACCGCTTTATCGGCAAAATCGAATGACACATCTTGAAATATCCAACAATATCTTTAACTAAGGGAAACGGGCTCTTCCCTGCCAGATATTTCGCTGTTGCCACAACTGGCGTCTTATTTCGATATCAGCATTGACGAGCTGATCGGATACCAGCCACAGATGGAGAAAGAGGATATTCAGAAATTATATATCCGCCTTTCAAAGGACTTTTCTGTATTGCCCTTTAATGAGGTCCTGGCCGAGTGCCTTGAAATTATAAAAAAATATTATTCCTGCTATCCTCTCCTGTTCCAATTAGGATCTCTTTTGATCAATCATATTGCGCAGTCTTCCAATCCGGAGCAAACGACACAGATTATGGAAAAAGCTCTGGAATGTTTCCATCGTGTTTGGTCCGAAGCGAATGAGCCAAATCTGTAAAAAGAAGCACTGTTAATGGAAGCGTTTTGTCTGCTGCAGCTCCAACGCCCATCCGAAGTCATTGATATTCTGGAGTCAATTGAAATGCAGGCTGGTTCTCCTGAACCGCTTTTGGCTTCTGCATATCGAGCAACCGGTAATGACCAGGAGGCAAAAAAATCCTGCAGGCTGGAATCTACAAAGAGATTATGACGCTCTTTGATCTGTTCCCGTCCTATCTGAACTTATGTCTGAATGATGCGGAGCAATTTGCAGAAGCCTGTCAGCGATTTTATCAGATAGCAGATACTTTTCAATTGAAAACACTGCATCCCAGCATTCTTTTAGGAGTCTATATTACGATCGCTCAAGGCTGGCTGGCGCTTGGAGATACCGAACAAGCATGATTCACAACCTGGCCAGTAAAGAAGGAATCACCGTTTTTCTCTGTACACATCAGCTTCGATATGCACAGGAAATCTGCACACGCTACGGATTGATTGAACAGGGATCTCTCCTGGTCTTAGGCACAATTGATGAATTACGCGCCCGGGTATTTCCCTCAAAATCACTTCGTATCTGCGCGTCAGCCGTTCCTGAGAAGCTGAATTTTGTCAAATGTGGCGCTAATGAATTTGAAGTCAAAATATACGATAAAAAAGAAGTTCCTGGTTTGGTGCGAAAGATTGTAGAAGCCGGCGAGGATATCTATTCTGTAAATCTCATAGAACCCAGTCTGGAAGATATTTATTTTGCCCTGACTGCCGGCAGGAAGGAGAATTGACGATATGAAGACTGCTATGTATGCTATCATCAAAAAGGATTTTCGCGGTGTTGCGAGCAACCGCCGGTTATTTTCTGCGCTTTTAATCGTTCCTTTGGTACTGACTATCGTGTTGCCGTCTATTTTCGTCATTGCCATTCATTTTGTGCCGGATGATCCGGATGTTGTGAAGCTGCTGTCGCTGCTTCCTGAAGCCGCCGTTTTTCTGATCATTCCGCTTATTCTGCTTATAGCAGGACAGTTTACCGGCGTCCTCTTAATAAGTCCAAAATGTTTAATAGTCAAAAAACTCCGCCTGATGATTTCACAGGCGGAATTCCTTATAAATCAACTCTCTCGAATCGTTTCACAGAAATCCGGTATGCCATTGAGAGCAGTACTATATAGCATACGATTCCGATCAGCAGGATGGGCAGCTGCTGCAGCTGATCTTGCATAGCATAACTGTCCAGCCAGGCAAGCGCCGGAATATGGACTGCTCCTTCCACAATGACCATTAACAGCAGCATTGGTATCGCAGCAATCGCAAACGCTTTGCCAGCTTTATACCCGTTTTTATAATAGGCCGGAAAGAATACCAGATCGAAAACAGCGTAAATGATAAGCCCGAACCCATACCAAGCCACTGTTGCGTCAATTCCAACCGGATTGCTCTCCACTTCGAGAATTCCTCGCAGAACAACACAAGGAATGGAGATCAGCAACTGGAACAGCTGGATGGAAACAATCATCTGACATTTTCCCTTCACGCTCTCCCGCTTTGTAACAGGAAGAATGGCGGTATACCAAGCGTCATTTGTTTCCCTGGCATAAAGGAAAGTAATATAGGGAGCTAAGCAGCCGAACATGAAGATCACAGTATAAGGATATGTCGGCACAACCACGAGACATCCCAAAAAGGCAAAGACAATAGATGTGGGATGCGCGGCAAGCATCAGTTCTTTATAGAGCAGTTTCATCTAAGGTCCTCCCTTCTGTACGCAGCATAATTTCCTCTAAAGTAAGCGGGCAGGTATCTTCCGCCGTTTTTAAGTGCTCAAAGGAATGCAAAAATGTATCTTTGTCTGCACTTTGCAGAACCTTTCCGTTCTGGATATAGGTGATGTCATCAGCATATCGGTCCAGGTCAGAAGTAATATGGGTAGAAAACAGGACAGATCGCTTTCCGTCTTTTACAATGCGGGTGAAAATATGCAGGATTTCATCCCTTGAAACTGGATCCAACCCGGAAGTCGGTTCGTCCAAAAGATAAAGCGTGGCGTGATGTGATAAGGCTAATGCCAGCAGATACTTTACCTTCATTCCGTTGGAAAGAGACCGGAACTGCTTATTCTCATCCAAAGAAAACTGGCAGAGATAATCATTATACCGTTCCTGATCCCAGTCTTTATAAAATCGCCGGGTAACAGCGGTAATGGCGGAGAGCTTTTTAAGTGGGTAAAAGTCAATCCCTCCAAACACAACGCCGATGTCCTGCTTACATTCCTTTTCATTCGCATAAAAATCCTTTCCCAGCATAGTGACCGTTCCGGATTCTGGCCGCACCATGTTCAGAATGGATTTGAGCGTTGTACTTTTGCCTGCTCCGTTTTTGCCGATCAATCCCATAATGCGCCCGGGCTTTACTGAGAAAGAAATGTCTTGCAATGTAAAACCCGGATACTGCTTGCTCAGGTGATCAACCTGTAAAAGCTCTGTCATAGGTTTTCCTCCTTTTCATCGCTTAGCATATCGCGCAGAAAAGCGATACCGGCGCTTTCCGGGTTTTCGTCTCCCAGTACCACAAGAAGATCTCCTTGTTTGATATGGAAAAGGTCCCGTGCTTTTTTGGGAAGAACGATTTGCCCTCGATCTCCCACTTTGCCACAGCCTGCCGGGTCACGCCGACTTTTTCCGCTACTTCTTCCTGGGAATATTTATGATACTGCCGCAGCGCGGTTAAATTCTGAGAAATCATATTTGTTTGTTTTTTCATGTATTTCCAACCTCCTTGCTCATATTATATCGCATTCTTTCCGGATTTCTACCAACTGACGCTGACAAAAAGTGTTCGGATTGGTTGCGTACCTTCTATAACACTTTATTTATATATTGACAATATTGTATGACACACAGTATAATGGCATTAGGAGGTGACGCTGATGGGAGAAGAAAAAGATTTATTATCCTCTTTGCTTTTGGAGCTTCGTAGAGGCACACTGACAATTAGCGTACTCAGTCAGATGAAAGAACCGAAGTATGGGTATGCTTTGGTACAGAGCTTGGAAGAAAAGGGTGTTGCCATTGACCCCAACACCTTGTATCCTCTCCTTCGTCGGCTTGAGAATCAGGGGCTTTTGGAAAGCAGGTGGGAAACCGGCGGCGCAAAACCGAGAAAATATTATCAGCGGACAAAATACGGAACGGAAATTTATGAGAAGCTGAAAGCATATTGGCAAAATTTATCCACCGGAATGGAACGTTTATTAAGGGAGGAAGAATCATGACGCCAAATCAAAAAGATTATATGGATCGATATATTTATCAGGTAATTCGCCGGCTTCCCAAAGCTCAGCGAGATGAAGTGCGTATGGAGCTGGAAGAGCTGATCAGCGATATGTATACGGATAAAGGCTCTATGGAAGAGGTGCTGACTGAACTCGGCGATCCTGCTGAATTCGCAAAACAATATCAGAGCGGCCAAAGATATCTGATTGGCCCGGAATACTTTGACACCTATCTGTGGTTTGTTAAGGTCGTCTTAATCTGTGCTGCCATACCGATTATGGTTATTTCTCTGATAAATGCAATGGGAGAAATGCCTGCGATTACTGCACAGAACTCTGCTTCTGTCATTATCCGAGCCATTGTAGATGGTCTAATCACCGGAATTACTGATGCTATTCTGTCCTGCGTGTCCGCATTCGGCGCAGTAACCTTGACTTTTGCCATTATGGAGCGAAAGAAGGTTCAATTCGAGCTGAAAAAGGTAGAAAAATGGTCCTTAGAAAGTCTATCGGGAGAAAGCAAAACTCCAACTTCCCACTCCCGCTGGACGCCCAAATTTTTAGAGCCTGTACCCGATAAAAAAGCAATCATAAGTCGGGGTGACAGCATTGTAGGCATTATATTTATCGTTATTTTTAGTGTGCTGCTGATTTTTGCTCCTCATTTCTTTGCTGCGTTCTTTACAGAAGACGAAACCGTAATGACTGTACCCATTTTCAATCTGGAACAATGGGGCATCGTTCTTCCCGTCTTTATACTGAGTCTGCTGATTGGTCTCGCAGACGAGATATTACGCTTGATTGTCGGAGTCTATTGCAGACTGGTAATGATCAGTAATATAGTGTGCGGAGTACTTCAAATTGTATTAAGCATCGTTGTGCTAAAGGTTTTACCTATTTGGAATCCGAATTTTGCACTTGAGATTGAACGGGTATTAGGCGATAATGTAGATACAGGAGCAAGATTTTTCACTTACTGGAATGCGGATATGGTATCCAATGGGCTTCTTATTTTTATTGTGGCAATTACCGTATTCGAGATAGGAGTGACAATCTACAAGACACTCCGTTACGGTGCTTCCATAAAAAACGAATAAAGCATTGAAACTAAACCTTCTCATTCTCCTACCTCCATCTTTTTCGCCTAATTGTAGCACAGCATTAGGCGAAACTCAACAGCAATCAAGCATATCAAAAAAGTCAACGTAAAAAAAGTCAACATCGAAAAAAAATGTTGACGAAATGTTGACTTTTTTCAAATTTCACCCATTTTATTCCCCAACATCCCGTCCAAACAATACGAAAAGAAGCCTTCGGGAGAATCCCCGAAGGCTTCAAAAATGCCCGTTTTATGTGGTTTTTTACTTAGAATTTGCCAGCTTTTGCAGCTTCTTCGATAGAAACAGCTACAGCTACTGTCATACCAACCATTGGATTGTTTCCTGCGCCGATCAGACCCATCATTTCTACGTGAGCCGGTACAGAAGAGGAACCTGCAAACTGTGCGTCAGAGTGCATACGTCCTAATGTATCTGTCATACCGTAGGAAGCTGGACCTGCTGCCATGTTATCCGGATGAAGAGTACGTCCTGTACCGCCGCCGGATGCTACAGAGAAGTATTTCTTGCCTTTTTCCAGACATTCTTTCTTATAGGTACCTGCAACTGGATGCTGGAAACGTGTAGGATTGGTGGAGTTTCCGGTGATGGAAACGTCTACGCCTTCTTTCCACATGATGGCAACACCTTCCTGAACGCTGTTTGCGCCGTAGCAGTTAACCTTTGCACGAAGACCTTCGGAGTAGGATTTTCTGAATACTTCCTTTACTTCGTTTGTGTATGGATCGTATTCTGTCTCTACATATGTAAAGCCGTTGATACGGGAGATGATCTGTGCTGCATCTTTTCCAAGACCGTTAAGGATAACACGAAGTGGTTTCTGACGAACTTTGTTTGCTTTTTCTGCGATACCGATAGCACCTTCAGCTGCTGCGAAGGACTCATGGCCTGCAAGGAATGCGAAGCACTCTGTCTCTTCTTCCAGAAGCATTTTACCAAGGTTTCCATGGCCAAGACCTACTTTACGTGTGTCGGCAACAGATCCCGGGATACAGAAAGCCTGAAGGCCTTCTCCGATAGCTGCTGCTGCGTCTGCTGCTCTTTTGCATCCTTTTTTAATAGCGATAGCAGCGCCTACAATATATGCCCAACATGCATTTTCGAAGCAGATCGGCTGAATGCCTTTAATCTGATCATAAACGTTCAGACCTGCATCTTTTGTGATTTTTTCTGCTTCTTCAATAGAAGCAATTCCATAGCTGTTTAAAACAGAATTGATCTTATCAATTCGTCTTTCATATGATTCAAATAAAGCCATTTCCTGTTACCTCCTAATTATTCTTTTCTTGGGTCGATAATTTTAACAGCATCTGCTACACGGCCGTACTGACCTTTTGCTTTTTCCCATGCGGTGTTCGGGTCATCGCCTTTTTTAATGAAGTCAGTCATCTTTCCAAGGCTTACGAACTGATAACCGATGATCTCATCGTCTGCATCAAGAGCGATGCCTGTTACATAACCCTCTGCCATTTCCAGGTAACGAGGTCCTTTTTTCAGAGTTCCGTACATTGTACCAACCTGAGAGCGAAGGCCTTTTCCAAGATCCTCAAGTCCGGCGCCTACTGGAAGTCCGTCCTCTGAGAAAGCGGACTGGGAACGTCCGTATACGATCTGTAAGAAGAGTTCTCTCATAGCTGTATTAATCGCATCACAAACCAAGTCAGTATTCAGTGCCTCCATTACAGTCAGGCCCGGAAGAATTTCAGAAGCCATAGCTGCAGAATGGGTCATACCAGAACATCCGATGGTCTCAACCAGTGCTTCCTGAATGATACCCTCCTTCACATTCAATGTAAGCTTGCAGGCACCCTGCTGTGGTGCGCACCAGCCAACACCATGTGTAAGGCCTGAAATGTCTTTGACTTCTTTTGCCTGTACCCATTTTGCTTCTTCTGGGATTGGAGCGGCGCCATGATGAACGCCCTGTGCAACTGGGCACATTTCTTCTACTTCGCGTGAATAAATCATTGTAAAACTCCTTTCAAGTGTAGATTAACTTCTGTTGTTATACTCGAAAAACCGCTGATTTTGGAATCATAGCGGCAGAGTATGCCTAACAACCTAGGGTTATTTTCTCATAAAATGTAGAAATAGTCCAGATGTAATTTGAAAAAAATGTGAGGGGCAGCGAGCCGGCGGGATTGATGTGGGGTGATTTCGAGGAAACTTTTTGGAGGCTGCTGTGATTTCTGCGGTAAATTTATGCTGCTAAATCAGAAAAGTATAGGTTGTCGAGTATGGGGGATGTGTGATAGAATGGAGGCAGTTCTTTTAGGGACTAAAACCTATTGTTTGGGATGATGTAGTTTAGTGGGATGATTTTATATGGAGATTTTCTATGAATGAAACGAAGACACCATCTTTTTTGCCGGAAAGGATGCAGATATTAAGCGGAAGCGCCCTTAAGGTAATTGCTATTTTGATCATGCTGATTGATCATACAGCTGCTATTCTTTTGCTGAACTGGCCGGAGGCGATGGAACCCTGGTTCAGTGCTTTCGGAAGAAGTTATTCTTTGTACCGGGTCTGCCGGGATGTGGGAAGACTGGCTTTTCCTATTTTCTGTTTTCTTTTAGTAGAAGGCTTTATGCATACCAGGAACCGTTTTAAATACGGACGTAACCTGCTTATTTTCGCCTGTATTTCCGAACTTCCCTGGAATTTTATGGGAACAGATACCTGGCGCTACGAAAGGCAGAATGTCTTTTTCACCTTGTTTTTAGGATATGTGGCCTTTTGTGCCATTGAATACTTCCGGGAACAGCAGCTTTTACAGGTCATATCCATGCTCATAGTCCTGGCTGTCTCTTACTTCTTAAATGCGGACTATGGCTGGCGGGGATATGTATTTCTTCTTATTATGTACTGGTTCCGGTATTATAAACCCGCCCAGGCCATTATAGGAAGCTGCTGGCTTTATTACGAATGGAAGGCCTGCTTTGCTTTCCTTTTTATCAATATGTATAATGGGGAACGGGGCTTTATCAGAGGAAAATTCGGCAAATACTTTTTCTATGCCTTTTATCCTTTGCATATCACCATCTTGGTTATTCTTCGCCGGATACTGTTTTAGCCAGTCTCCGGCGTATCTTTTTGCTGTTTCCACGGAAAACTGGGACAGAAAATAAACATTACGAAAAATTGTGGAGGAATTTTTATGCTTTCTTTTGAAAACGACTACATTGCCGGCGCTCATCCTGAAATCCTTAAGCGTCTGGCTGAAACCAATCTGGAATCTCTTTCTGGCTATGGCACAGATCCTTACTGCGCCTCCGCCCGGGAAAAGATCCGGGCTGCCTGCCAGGCCAAAGAGGCAGATGTCTATTTTCTCGTAGGAGGAACTCAGACAAACTCTGTAGTGATCTCTTCCATGCTGCGCTCTTATGACGGCGTTCTCTGCGCAGATACCGGCCATATAAACACCCACGAAGCAGGAGCCATTGAATACACAGGTCATAAAGTTCTCCCTCTGCCCCAAAAGCAGGGAAAGATCAGTCCCAATGACCTGGAGCGGTATTTGTCTGATTTTTACGGGGACGAGAATCATGAACATATGGTATTTCCGGGAATGGTATACATTTCCCATCCCACGGAATACGGAACTCTTTATACCAAAGATGAACTGACCTCCCTTTCCGAACTTTGCAGAGCTTACCATATCCCTCTTTATATGGACGGCGCCAGACTTGGATATGGTCTTGCAGGTTCCGGTACGGATGTTTCTCTTGGGGATATCGCCCGGCTCTGCGATGTTTTTTATATCGGCGGAACCAAGGTGGGGGCTTTATGCGGAGAAGCCGTTGTCTTTCCAAAAGGAAATGCGCCTGCTCATTTTCTTACCATAGCCAAACAGCACGGCGCCCTGCTGGCAAAAGGCCGTCTTTTAGGGATTCAGTTCGACGTTCTGTTTACCGATGACCTGTATCTGCAAATAAGCAAAAACGCCATCCAGGCCGCAGAAGCACTGAAATCCATAATAAAAGAAAAGGGATATCCTTTTTATCTGGAATCCCCTACAAACCAGCAGTTTATTCTTTTGGAAAACAGCCGCCTTGAAAAGCTGAAAAAAGAAGTGGCTTTCAGCTTTTGGGACAAGGCAGATGAAAACCATACCATTGTCCGCTTTGCCACAAGCTGGTCTACCACTTCTGATGACTTAAAAAAGCTGCGGGAGATCCTTTAAGGATGTCCTGCAGCTTTTTTCATTCTGTAAATTGAATTTTTCCTCTATAGATTATTTCTTTACGCCTCAGCAAAAGGGACTACCACGGAAGATACTCTCCGCTCTCTGCATCATAGTAATACCAGCCGTTTCCTCTTCCGATGGGGCTTCCGTCCCCTTCTGCCTTCTGGAAAGGAATATAAGAATTCGTCCCCTCGTCCCAGGAAAACAGATCATAAGGATCATTCACGTCATTTGAACTGTCCCCACCTGAGCCGCCTTGCTCTGCATCGGCAGCTTCCTGGGCAAAAGAAGCGTTCCAGAAATATTCCTCTCCGTTTTCATTATAGATAGGAGCGGATTCATCCTGGATCTCATCGAGATTTCCATAGGATATCCCGTCCTCGTCATACCAGTTTCCTGTTCCGTCATCTCCCCGTGTCACTTGTTTTTCATTCAATGCCGTATCATACAGAACAATAGAGTTCCAGCCCTGAGACGGTATCTCTTCTTCTGTTCCCTGATTTGAATTCTCATCAGACGAAGCTGTCTGTGAAGAATCCGTACTGTCTGTCACTGGTTTTTCGTCTTTGGATGATGTATCTGCCGCAGTTCCCTTGGAAGGCGTTTTTGAGGGAGCGGAATCTGTCTCAGATGAGGCAGTTTTCGTGACCTCTGTGGTTGTTCCCAGGATTTCTTCCAGACTGCATCCGCTTAACATTCCTGCTGTCAGTAAAGACAATGTCAAGATTACTAATTTCTTTTTCATACCTTTCTCCTCCTTGTCTTTTATAATTCAGATTATAGTATGAAAAAAAGCGAAATTGTAATATAGACTTACCTTCAAAGCCTTGCGCAGCGTATATATCTTAGAATTTTTTCACAATCTCATTTCTGCTTTTATAAATACTGTCTGCCGGTACGCAGCCTCTTACTGGTGAGAGAGGATAGATATTGGAATTTCTTCCGATTACAGTTCCCGGATTTAAAACAGATCCGCAGCCTACCTCCACATTGTCACCCAGCATAGCGCCGAATTTTTTCAGGCCAGTCTCGATCTGTTCTTCTTTATCTTTTACCACTACAAGCTTTTTATCGGATTTCACATTAGAGCAGATGGAGCCTGCCCCCATATGAGACTTGTATCCCAGCACAGAATCTCCTACATAATTATAGTGAGGCACCTGGACTTTATTAAAAAGCACTACATTTTTCAGCTCTGTGGAATTTCCCACAACCGCACCTTCTCCCACAATGGCGTTTCCCCGGATGAAAGCACAGTGACGTACTTCCGCCTCTTTTCCAATAATAGCAGGACCGTTTACACAGGCTGTAGGAGCTACCTTAGCAGATTTGGCGATCCAGACATTTTCTCCTACACAGTCATACTCCTCCGGGCTTAAGGTCTGTCCCAGTTTTAAGATAAAAGCTCCGATTTCCGGAAGTACTTCCCATGGATAGGTTTTTCCCTGAAAAAGGTCTTTCGCTATGGTCTGCTCCAGATCCAAAAGATTTGCAATGGTAAACTCTTTCATAATTATTTTCCTCCTCGTTTAGACTCAACAGGTTTTTTATAATTAGAAGCCGCGGCGTCAAAAAACTGGCGCAGGGCATACTGAAAATTGCTTGCCTCTACCTGGTTGGTGCGCACCCGCACGAAATGCTCCAGCTTATCCATATATTCCTCCTGGGTAATGCTGCCTTCCGCCACATACGTAAGACCCTTTTCCCAGCTTGCCGTCAGCTCCGGATTTAAAAGCTGGCGGATGGAACAGTTCACCACATCAAAGACCATTTCCCCTAAAAGGGTAGGCGTGATGATCTGGGTCTTTTTATTTAAGGAGAGATATTTAATATGGAACAGTTTTTTTAAAATCTCTGCCCTTGTGGCGCTGGTCCCGATCCCGCTTCCTTTTATCTGAGCCCGCAGCTCTTCGTCTTCAATAAGCTGCCCGGCATTTTCCATTGCCAGGATCATGGAACCGGAATTGTAGCGCTTCGGCGGAGAAGTCTCTCCTTCTTTGATGCCAAGCTCCTTTACGGAAAGTATATCATTCTTTTTCAGCCTCTGCAATGCCGCAAGCAAAACCTCGTCACAGGAAACCTCTTCTTCTGCGCCTTTTTCGCCGCTTTCTTCTTTACTGCTCTCCCCTGCCTTCTTTCTGGCAAAGGAATTGGCAGCAATCTTTAAATATCCTTCCTCTTTTAAAACCTTAAAAGAAGAGAAAAAGGATTCTCCTTCCATTTTTGTAACCAGATTCACTTTCTGGTACACTGCCGGAGGATAAAAGATACATAAAAATCGGCGTACAATGGTCTCATATACTCTCTGGGCAGTCTGGGAAAGACTTCCCAGAACATTCAGCCCCTGGCCGGTGGGAATGATGGCATAGTGATCCGTAATCTGCTTGTCATTAACATAACGGGTTTTCCCTATGGTCTTATAGCTTCCCAGCCCAAGGACTTCTTTTGCCTCCTCCAAAGCCTGGGGATATTTTAAGAGTCCGTGGATGTTTTTATAAATCTCCTTTGCCACTGCGCTGGAAAGTACACGGGCGTCTGTTCTGGGATATGTGACCAGTTTCTTCTCATACAACTCCTGTGTAATGCGCAGGGTCTCATCCGGACTGATCTTAAACAGCTTGGAACAAACATTCTGAAGTTCCGCCAGGTTAAAAAGAAGGGGAGGATTTTTATTTTCCTTTTTCCTCTCGATTTTTTCTACCGTACAGGTTAGGGGCTGTTTTTGGCTTAAGAAACCGATCAGCTCCTGGGCATGTTCCTTCTTCTTAAAGCCGTTTTCCTTATATAAAAACGGGGATTGAAAATACCGACTTCCTTCCACAGCTCTCCATTCTCCGTCAAAGGTCTCCCCCTCCAGCACAATGGAACTGATCACCCGGTAAAAAGGAGTTTTCACGAAAGTCCGGATCTCCCGTTCTCTTCGCACTACCATTCCCAGCACACAGGTCATCACACGTCCCACAGAGATAGCCTGATATTTTTCTTTTAAATAATTGGAAATGCTGTTTCCATAGCGAAGGGTAAGCACTCTGGAAAAATTAATTCCCATAAGATAATCTTCCTTTGCCCGCAGATAAGCGGAAGCGGCCAGATTATCATAGGAAGAAAGATCCTTTGCTTCCCGTATTCCTCTTAAGATCTCCTCTTCCGTCTGTGAATCGATCCACACACGCTTTTGTTTTTTTCCTTTAACCCCTGCCATCTGCGCAACAAGGCGGTATATGTATTCTCCCTCCCGCCCGGAGTCTGTACACACGTAAATCGTCTCTACGTCCGGGCGGTTCAGCAGGCCTTTCACAATATCAAACTGTTTTTTCACGCCCGGGATCACTTCGTATTTAAATTCACGCGGCAAAAAAGGCAGGGTATCAAAACTCCACCTTTTGTATTTTGCATCATATTTTTCAGGATAACTCATAGTGACCAAATGACCTACGCACCAGGTCACTACAGAATCTTCTGATTCCAGGTATCCGTCTTTTCTCTGTCCGTTGATCTTCAGCGCTTTCGCAAATTCCTGTGCCACACTGGGCTTTTCTGCTATGTATAAAGCTTTTGTCATTATTTATCTGCACTCATCTTTCTTAAGGGCCACGCCAGTAAAACGGCGCCGCCTACCATATTTCCAAGTGTTACAACCACCATGCTTCTTAAGATTGCTCCCACGGACAATCCCGGAACCAGGAAAGCTGCCACAGTAAATGTTCCCATGTTTGCAATACAGTGTTCAAAACCACTGATCACAAAAGCGGAAATGCACATAACGATCATTAAAAACTTTGCAGCTTCGCTTTTCAGCTTGATTCCGCACAGAACACCGAGACAAACAAAGAAATTACAAAGAACCGCTCGTAAAAACATTTGCCCCAGCGAAATTGTTAATTTATTGTCAATAAAACCCGCAAAATAGTCCTGTGTACCAGAAGCGCCAGCCCCCACAAACAGCAAAGCAAAAATAAAACATCCCACAAAATTTCCAATATAGCTTACCAGCCACACTTTTCCGGTTTTCCCCCAGGAAACCCTTTTATCATATGCACCAAAAGCCATTACAAGATTGTTCCCTGTAAACAGCTCTCCTCCTACCAGAGAGATCAAAAGGACTGCAATAGAAAACACGATCCCGCTTAAAAATTTCCCCCATTCAGGCATTGTAGATGAAAAAACACTTCCCACTACGTTGGAAAAGATCATAGCAATATCAATAAAGAAGCCTGCCATGACTGCTCTGAGAAAATATTTAAAAAAATCATTTTCCAGAAGCTTTGCCTTTCCCTCTGCTGCATTTGATAATTTTTGTACGTCTTCATAGTTCATGCTGCATACCTCCCAACTTTTTTATCCCCTTGAGGTACAGTTGTAATCTGCTATGAGACGCTGTTTATCAACGATTGTTATTATTATAACATTTTCTTTTTTTTCCTACAAGACCTAAAAAACAGCCGGGGAATATTGATTTCCTTTCCTGCCCCTGACAAATCCGTACAAAGTAATTCCGTGTTTTCTTGCCGCCGCAACAGCCGCATCTGTAACAGCCGCCCTGGATACCACTGTACGGATACCGCTTCGTATAATTTTCTCCATATAGTCAGCAGACACCCTTCCGGTAGTAAACACAGTGACCGTTCCAAGACCGATCCCATTTAGAAGGCAGTACCCGATTCCTTTATCCAGAGCATTATGCCTTCCTATATCTTCTATTTTACAAAGCGTTTCCTCTCCGGAAACAAAAGTACAGCAATGGGCACAGCCTGTACTGGAAAATAAAGGTCCTGAGATCGGAAGAGCACACGTCTGAACTCCAGTCACATT
>CALIZJ010000296.1 GCA_938028845.1 uncultured Blautia sp. | reverse complement strand
AAAACTATGGAGATATGGCGTACATCCGCGCAGTATCCCTTTACTATGAGGGTGCGCCCCATACCTGCTACGCAGCCGTTTATTATTCTTCAGAGCAGATCAATCAGATTCTTTCTGATAACCTGGGATTAGATGGAAGCGTATCCTATATTGTAAACGAGAGAAATTCTCTGGTAGCCTCCTCAGACATTTCCCTTTCAGGAATCTACTGGCTGGACTATGAATCCATAGAAGATTCTGTAATGTCCTCAAACAATTTTATCGAGCGGACTATCGTAAATGAAAAAGTATACGCCTGCTTTTACCGGATCAGTCAGCCGGGATGGTTCATGGTTACCATTTTGCCTTCCCGGCCTTTGATCCACCAGGGAAATACGCTGATGGTACAGTATGGGGTTCTTTATATCGCCTTTTTGATATTTGCGGTAATCCTGGCAAACATACTCGCCCGTTCCATCACCAACCGTATCTCCTCTGTCATCAGCCAGATGCGCCAAGTCCGCCAGGGACTTCCCGTTCCCTTAGACGGTCCTACCGCCCATGATGAAATTGGTGACCTTATCGATACCTATAACTATATGACCAGAAAAATAGACAAACTTATTGAGGATCAGGGTAAGGCTGCGGAAGATCTGCGTATCGCTGAATTTAATTCTCTCCAGGCACAGATCAACCCGCACTTTCTATACAATACCATGGATATGATCAACTGGCTGGCACAGCAGGGCCGCACAGAGGAAGTAAGCAATGCGGTGCAGAATCTTTCCCGTTTTTATAAGCTGACCTTAAGCCGGAAAAAAGGCATCAGCACCATTGCCCAGGAGGAAGAGCATGTCTCCATTTACATCCATCTGCAGAATATGCGTTACCACGACAGCATTTCCTTCATCTCTGATATTCCCGATGAGCTTATGGAATATCAGATTCCCAAGCTTACTTTGCAGCCGGTTATAGAAAACGCCGTCCTGCATGGTATCCTGGAAAAAGACAGCAAGTCCGGCACCATTGTGCTTACCGGCTGGATGGAAGACGAGGACATTGTCCTTTTAATTTCTGATGACGGAGTGGGAATTCCTCCGGAAAAGCTGCCGGGCATCATTTCCGGAGACGGCTCCAGCTCTTCCAAGGGTACCAACATTGCTGTTTACAACACCCACCGCCGGCTTCAGATACTTTATGGAAGTAAGTATGGGCTTTCCTATTCCAGCGAGCAGGGAATCGGAACAGAGGTACAGATCCGCATCCCGGCCCAAAAAGAATACAAAAGCCCCTATGTCCACAGCACCCGTTCCTATGGAGACAAAACGGTCTTTCCTCTGGTTTCCGTTTCAGATCAGAAGGAAACCTCCTCCACTGACGCTGTTTCTCCTGAAACGCTGCTCCATTACAGCCAGAAACTTACCCAGAACTTATATAATCTGCAGAATCTGCATAAACTTTCAGATAAGCTGCCTAAAGATGAAAACCTTTATATCCTCACCCACTCTGTCACCAGGGATTTTCCAAGCCACACCCATAATTACTTTGAATTAAATTATGTGTGCAGCGGTTCTCTCATAAACGTGATCGATGGAAACGAAATATACATGGCTGCCGGGGATCTTGTTGTTCTTAATAAGAAAGCCATACATGCCCTCCGTTACCAGCAGCCGGATACTTTGCTGATCAATTTCTGCCTTTTCCCGGAAATTTTCAGCAGAACTTTAAGTTCTTTTTACGAAGAGGATAACCTGGTATCTGACTTTTTCCGGGAGGAGTGTCCGGAAAAGAAAAATTATATCTTCTTTTCTCTTGGACACAGTCTCCATGCCCAGTCCATCCTCACCTCCATTATCCAGGAATATGCGGACAATGAGTTCCACCAGTCTTTTTCCCTGGAAGCATTTTTCCTGCTGCTGTTTTCTTATCTGTCCACCTCAGAAGAATACAGCTACTATGGAATAGATATCCGCACCCACCAGATGGTAGAATATCTCCAGGGGCACTGCCTGAACAAAAGTCTGGAATCTATTGCCAGCCATTTTCAGTACACGGCGGAACAGTTTGACTGCCATCTGAAAAAACGGACAGGGCGGAACAGCGAAAGCTTTATACAGGAGGAACGGCTGAAGCAGGCTTTAAAGCTTCTGGCAGATCCGAAAATGAATATCTATCAGATTGTAAACATATGCGGCTACAAAGATACGGATGAATTTTTTGAAATCTTTCAGCAGAAGTTTCATATCACTCCGCCGGAATATAGAAAACAATTTTTATAAAATACAGCCTCCGGCGGAAGAAAAAAGCTGTAAGGGAGGCAGAATATGACAGAAAAACTCCTTGTCTTAGGATACAATTTTAAACCGGATGAAAGGACACGCCTTATCCGCAGATACCTAAATAAAGAAAAAATTTCCTTCCGTATGGTGGAAGTGCCGGAATTCTGGCAGCCCCTTGGCTATCTCGCCGGGCTGTCCGGTTTCCAAAAGGACACTTCCTTCCATCTGGGAGGAAACTTTTTCGAAGAAATGCTTGTAATGTGCGGTCTTTCCCCAGACCAATCCGATAGATTTCTCCGCTTTTTCCGGAAGGAAGGTCTGGACCCCGTAGCTTTAAAGGCAATGCTCACCCCTGTAAACCAGCATTGGAATTCCCTGAAGCTTTACGAGGAATTAAAAAGAGAGCATCAGGAAATGCAGAAGCTCTCTTAAATCCCGCAGCGGTTTCTTAGGTAAAGCGAACGGTTAGAGCGGGGATACGATATTGTACAGCTCCATGAGAAGCAAAAGACAGGGCTGGTGGAGAAGATAAAAAATAAGGGAATGTCTTCCCATAAAGGCAAGGACGTTTTTCCCCGGTGCCTTGCGTTTTAATTTAGACAGCCAGCCTTTTTCACGAAAGAGCCGGTAAAGAAAATAACCGCTTAGGAATAAAAAGAACCAGGGAAACAGGGAAAAGTAATCTGTGGAGGCAAAACTCGGGTCCGTAAATCCCAGATAAGTAGCTATATAACCTTTGTACAGATTTTCAGGCAGCCTAAACAGCGCGTAACTTCCAAAGCCAAGGCTGCCTGAATTTATATTTTTTGTACCTATAAAAAAAATTATAGAAACAAAAAGCCCTGCTTTCCATCCAATCTTTTTTAACACAAATTCCAAAGGAATCATAATAAGCATACTGCTTCCTAAAAAGGTAAGGATTCCAAAGGTGATGCTCTGTTTTGGCATAATTATCCAGGTAACAGCCGAAACTAAAATCCCTGCCGCAAATACCACACAGCCGTGCCGGAAATGTCTTTTTCCCAAAGACCAGCAGAACCCGGAAAGCAGGATAAACAGACTGCAGATCCCTTGCTGCCAGATATAGGTCCAGTGAGATGCGGTACTGCTTAAGCGCAGACCTTCCAGGTTTATAAGATCCCACAATCCATGGAAAGCAATCATATTTATCAGGGCAAATCCCCTTAAAATATCCAGGATTTCATATCTCTGCTTTATTTCCGTCATAGTCCTTTTCCCTCCGTTTCCCTTCCTGCCGCACCCTTTCGGCAGATCTATAAATTTGTTCAATTGCCTTTTGTTTAAAGTCAAAACACATTTTACACCAAAAACGGAATACCGCTCATGCAGTATTCCGTTTCTGTGAATATATGTATAAAAGATTAGGTCAGAAAGCTTGGGAAAAATTACTCAGCTTTGTAGATCTTTACATCGAAGGACTCGTGAATTACATTTCTTGCTTCCTCAATGGAGCCAAATACGCCGGCTTTCAGCATCTGTGCGGTAATATTTCCAATAGCAGTCGCCTCGCCCGGGCCTGCATGGATTTCTTTCTTGGTAGCCTTTGCTGTCAGCTCGTTAAGGTATCCTGCATTGGAGCCGCCGCCTACGATATGGATGCGGCTGTAGGTTCTTCCAGTCATCTCTTCCAGTTCCTTAGCAGTCTTTGCATAACATTCTGCAAGGCTGGTATAGATTACTGTAGCAAGCTCTCCTAATGTCTCCGGTACCTGCTGTCCGGTTCTGCGGCAGTAATTTTTTACTTCCTCAGTCATATTATCCGGGGAAAGGAAACATTCATCGTTTGCATCTACTCTGGATGGGAAATCCTTTGCTTCCTCAGCCATCTGGCAGATCTCTGCAAATCCATATTTATCGTCAAATTCATGGCGCACAGACTGGATCATCCAAAGACCCATGATGTTCTTCAGATAGCGGAAACGTCCAGCATAGCCGCCCTCATTGGTAAGATTCAGCTCGCAGCTTCTCTTGGAACAGTCCGGTTCCTCTCTTTCCAGTCCCATTAAGGACCAGGTTCCGGAGCTGATGTAAATAAAGTCGTCGTCATTTGCCGGTACTGCCAAAACAGCAGAACCTGTATCGTGTGTAGCCGGAGCTACCACTTCCAGATCAAAGCCAACCTCATTCTTTACTTCCTCTGTGAGATGGCCAATGCTTGTTCCCGGCATGATCAGCTTCTGGAAAATCTTTCTGGGATATCCAAGCATATCGATCAGCTCATAATCCCAATCCTTGGTATACGGATTTACAAGCTGTCCTGTCGTCGCCTCTGTATATTCATTTGTTTTCTGTCCAGTAAGAAGATAGTGGAAATAGTCCGGTACATGAAGAAGTGTCTCAGCCTGCTCCAGATATTCCGGATGTTTTTTCTTTACAGCCATTAACTGATATACTGTATTAAAGATCGCCTTCTGGATACCGGTTCTTTCATAGAGATCTTCCAGAGAAATAATCTTATATACTTCTTCGTCCATTCCCTCTGTACGGTGATCACGATATCCTACGGTATTTCCCAGAACCTTCTCGTCCTTGTCAAGAAGTACGAAGTCAACGCCCCAAGTGTCTACACCCATGCTTACAGGAACTTTTCCAAGCTCCTTACATTTTTTCAGACCATTCTTAATCTCTGTAAACAGACGGTCAAATTCCCAGCACAGTTCCCCGTCTTTTTTTACCATTCCGTTTTCAAAACGGTAAACTTCCTCCAGCACCATTTTTCCGTCTTCCATATGCCCTAAAATATGGCGGCCGCTGGATGCGCCGATGTCTACTGCCAAATAATATGTAGCCATTTCAAAACCTCCTCAATATATTAATTTTTTCGGATCGTTCGCTATTTTGCTCCGAATAATGTCTTCCTAATTGATGATAACACATTCCTGTGGGTTACGACAAGCAGGAAGAGCCTTGTTTCTGAAAAATACATTATTTATATCTATAGAAATAGGAAATTGCAATGTCAAGGGAATATTCGCTGTCTGATTTGGTTAAACTTTTCCTGCGGTAAAGAAGGGTACCCCGCTGCCGGGATACCCTTCTTATTAAATCATGTCAGTAATTCCTTTTGAAAGTATACTTACGAATTAGTCATACAGGTTCGGAGCGATGGACTCGTCTTCCATGTTTGTTGCATCGTACCAGTAACCATCTGTAGGAACGTCTACCAGCTCCTGTCCGTTAGCTGCTGCGGTCAGAGCGTAGATTGCGTAGTAACCCATCATCAGAGGAGACTGTGTAACAGCACCGATGAATGTGCCATCCTGAACAGCTGCTTTAATGATAGAACCAGCATCGAAACCAACACCAACTACGTCGCCGTTAGCTGGATCAGAACCAAGAACGTTCAGGTTTGCGTTTGCTGCAAGAACACCTTCTGCTGCTGTCTGGTTAGAACCGAAGATAGCGATGCAGTTTTCCTGAGAAAGGATAGCCTGAGCCTCTGTGGAGCAAAGCTCTACAGTTGTCTGAGCCGGTACAGCTACCTGGATAACAACGTCTGCGCTTTCAGCATCTGCGTCTGCACCCTGAGCTGCGTTTACATAGAACTCATTACCTGTAACTGCAACAGTTTTGCCGTCTGCCTGGATCAGCTCGATCATCTTGTCGATGAATCCGCCGCCACGCTGCTGAATATTCAGAGCGGTTGCATCCTGGTTAACTTCACCGATGATAACCTGTCCCTCAGCGTTTGCAATTACGTCTTTGATTGCTGCATACATATTTTCTGCTGCAACAGAACCAGCCTGTGCGTTATCTGTAGCTACTTCACATACAACAGATCCTTCTGGAGCATCTGCAATACCTGTATCAAATGTAACTACCGGGATACCTTTGTCTACACATTCCTGAAGAGCATCCAGAACGGAAGAGGTATCGCATGCTGCCAGACCTAAACCAACAGGATTTGCACTGATAGCTGTGTTAACCATGTTAACCTGGTCAGCGATATCGGACTCACTGTTTGGTCCCTGAGCTGTATAAGTTACACCCAGCTCATCAGCAGCCATCTTCATACCTTCCTGAGCTGCATCCCAGTATGTAGACTGGAAGGATTTAACGATCATCGGGAATTCATAAGCTTCGTTTGCTACCAATCCCTCGAACTGTGCGGTTGGATCCTCAGCAGCTGCTGCGTCGTCTGTAGCAGCCTCTTCTGTTGCTTCTGCATCCTCTGTTGTCTCTTCAGTTGTTTCCTCTGTAGTTTCCTCAGAAGCAGCCTCCTCTGTTGCTGCTTCTTCTTCAGCCAGAACAGGAGCAGCTGTCATTGTTGTTACCATTGCTGCGCAAAGTCCCAACGCAATCAGTTTTCTTACTTTCATTTACTTCGTCCTCCTTAAATTATATAGTTTTTTATGATGATACGTCAGGCGGAGAAACGCCTGACGTTTCACATCCACTGTTTACTAAAAATTTTTATCTTTTCTTTTCTTTCAAAATATCAATCAATACTGCAACGATCAATACGATACCAGTGATGATCTGCTGCCAGTTCGCCTGAAGTCCTATGTAAGGCAAACCAGTCTTCAAAAGCATGATCACGAAAATACCTACGAACGTACCGATCACAGATCCATATCCGCCGGATGCGGCAACACCGCCTACGAATACACCGCCGATGGCATCCATTTCCAAACCGGCACCAGTACCAGGCTGTACAGTAGGTGTAACTGCTGCATAAGCAATTGCTGCAAGTCCTGTAAACAAACCGCATACCACATATACCATTACATGGTAGAATTTAACATTAATTCCGGAAAGAGCGGCTGCTTCTTTATTAGAACCGATCGCAATTGTATAACGTCCGAATTTCGTATGGTTTAATACAAATTCCATGAGAAGAACCAAAAGGATCATCCACAGGAAACCAATGGGATAACGATCCGCGCTTCTTCCGCTTCCGATCGTAATCTTAAAGATGGAATGAAACCATCCTCCCTCCTGAGTAAGTCCAGGCCATGGAGTAGCACTGCAAAGAGATCCAGCGCCTCGTGTGATCATACAGGTACAAAGGGTTGCAAGAAACGGCGGAAGATTCATGACACCGATCAGAACACCGTTTAACAAACCAACAATAACGCCTAATACAACACAGAGCAGCATTGCAGCTAAAACCGGCCATCCCTGGCTTCTCACCATTGTTCCGGCGATCAGAGCATAACATACCATACCGGTTCCGATGGACAAGTCAACACCCCCTGTAATAAGCGGGAAGGTAACACCAATCGCCATCAGAAGATCATAGTATGAGAAATCCAGCAAACTCAGAACGGTACTGTACTGTCTGAACTCTTTACTCATTATTGAGAAGATAGCACTCAGTACAATGATTACCAGTAAAACAATAAATCTTTGATCACTTATAATACTTTTTTTCTTCCTAGTCATGACTTTCCTCCTTAATTGATATTCCGTGTAGCCTTATCCATGATGCTTTCCTGGGTAGCTTCAGAAATATCAATATCTCCTGTTACTTTACCCTCACACATGATAATGATACGGTCACTCATTCGGAGAACCTCTGTCATTTCAGAAGAAATCATGATGATCGATTTGCCTTCTGCTGCCAGCCTGTTCATTAATTTGTAGATTTCATTCTTGGCACCAACGTCAATACCTCTGGTCGGCTCATCGAAGATCAGGATCTCACTGTCACGGGTCAGCCATTTGGCGATAACTACCTTCTGCTGATTACCACCGGAAAGATTTACAACCAGCTGATCCGCAGACGGGGTTTTTGTAGCCAGTTCCTTGATATATTTTTCAGTAACCTGTTTTTCTTTGCCCTTTTTTATAACCAGACCACTGGTGAATTCTTCCATAGTCGCCAAGGTTGTATTTTCCGTTACAGACTTCTGTACAACACAGCCATATCTTCTTCTGTCCTCTGACAGATAGCCGATTCCGTATTTTACAGCATCCTGGGGACTGTTAATTGTTACCTCACGAAGCTGTCCGTCCTTGCCTCTTATAGAAATCTTTCCGCTTTGCTTGGGATCCGCTCCAAAGAGAGCTCTCGCTGTCTCTGTACGTCCAGCTCCCATCAATCCGGAGAATCCAAGGATTTCTCCCTTTCTCAGCTCAAAACTTACATCCTGTACCATCTTTCCGGCATTCAGATGTTCCACTTTAAGGACAACCGGTGCATCCGGTGCAACCATACTGTGCTGCTTCGGATCTTCATAAATTACACGGCCAACCATCATGTTAATGATATCTTCCTTCGTACTGTCCGCGGTAATCAATGTTCCAACATATCCACCGTCACGCATAACTGTTACACGGTCTGTAATGACCTTGATCTCATCCATACGGTGGGAAATATAAACAATTCCGAGATTTTTGCTGCGAAGGTCTTTAATGATTTCAAAAAGATCCGCAATCTCTTTTTCTGTCAGCGCTGCTGAAGGCTCGTCAAAAATGATGACCTCTGCCTTATGGGAAATCGCTTTCGCGATCTCACACATCTGCTGCTTGCCGACAGTCAGATTATTCATTTTCTCACGGGGGTCGATCTCAATATTCAGATCTTTAAACAGCTTCTTAGAATCTTCGATCATTTTCTTATCATCGATACGGAAACCTTTTTTCGGCTCACGGCCGATAAAGATATTCTGTGCAACTGTAAGATCGCCCACCATGTTTAATTCCTGATGTACGATTACAATACCGGCATCCTGAGCCTCTCTGGTATTGTGAAATGCCACTTCTTTTCCTTTGTAGGTAATGGAACCAGAATCTTTCTGATAAATACCGGTCAAAACCTTCATCAGAGTGGATTTTCCGGCACCGTTTTCTCCCATAAGCGCATGTACTTCGCCGCGTTTCACTTCAAAATTAACGTGATCCAGGGCATGAACGCCAGGAAAGGACTTATCAATGTCCTTCATAGTTAAGATAACTTCACCCATTGTCGCATCCTCCCTCCTAGATCAGTTCTTTCTGCGTCTTGCAGAAACATCAACGTAAACTGCTACGATAACGATGATACCTGTTATGATCATCTGCTGTCCTTTGCCAAGACCAAAGGCCATAATTCCCTGCTGAAGAAGAGAAATGATGAACACGCCAATTACAGTACCGCCTACGGAAGCAAGTCCGCCCACCATGGATGTACCGCCCATAACGCAGCCTGCAATCGCCTCGTTGTTATACTGATCGCCGTATCCTGGCTGAACAGTAGTATATGTAGCGACAAAGAACAATGCGGCAATTCCTACCAAAACACCACAGATCACATAAGCAAGCATCCTCCATTTTCTTGTATTAACACCTGAAAGGCGGACAGCCTCGCTGTTAGATCCAAGACAAAGGATATAACGTCCCGGTTTTGTATTGAAAAGGATAAAGCCACAGATAACTGCTACGCCCAGGAAAATAATGAGACCTACAGGAATTCCCTTATAGGAAACAATATTTCTGAACCAGCCGTTTACAGGGTCAGAGCTCTGAGGCCAGCTGACAGACTGTGTTTTTGTAAATACAGATGCAATACCCTTTGCAATATTCATAGATGCCATAGAGATAATAAATGGCGGAACCGACAGGTAAGATACCATCCATCCGTTAAAAATCCCGAAAGCAAGACCAATCAGTACACAAATTACCATTGCTAAAGCACATGGAACTCCATAACTGGTCATACAGTATCCTGAAATCAGGGCACAGCAGAACATTACCGGTCCAATGGAGAAATCAATTCCGCCGGTTGCAATTACAAATGTGACACCAAGTGAAAGAAATCCCAGGAAATATACGTAGTTCAAAGTGGATCTGATACTGTCAGCCACCGGAAATTTGCTTCCGAGAACCGCCTTGAATGCTACGAACATAATAATCAGGATAAAGACAAGCAGAATCCTGTTCAGGCCAAGTTTCTTCACAATTGGATTTTGTTTCAGCTTTTCCAATTTTTCACCCTCCTAACATTTTACACATCTGTGTTTTCTATATAATAACTTGAAACCGGGGAAAATTGTAATAGAATATCTTCCAAAAAAAGGTTAAAAATTTACTGTACTGTAAATTTTTAACCTTTTTTATGGTCAATATTTTCCGCTTATATTTCAGATATATTTTTTATTTCTTCCAAGTATTCAGGATTTTTCCCCGGCTGCCCCCGTTGTTTTCAGTGTATTAAAGGGGAAAATCAGCTTTTCTATCTCACTGGTATACATATTATCCGGCGTAACCATTTCACACCCGGAATTTATATTTTCTTCATATGCCTCTCCGTCAAGAAGGCGAATGGTTTCCTTCACTCCGAGATATCCCATCTTAAAAGCCTTCTGCACCACAAAACAGGAAAATATCCCTTGTTCCATTAAATCCACAGCTTCCTGGGAACTGTCCACACCCACTACCTGTATCTTGTCTTCCGCATTGGCATCCCGCACCGCTCTAGCTGCTCCCACAGAAGAGTATTCATTCAGCCCTGCGATAATCTTCAGATTCGGGTATTTTTCCATCAGTTCCATAGTCAGACTGTACGCCTTATCAAAAAGGGAATCACAATAGACAACATCCACAATATTTTTTTCCAGGTCTCCAAGGCCCTCCCTAAACCCTTCTTCTCTTTCAATGGCAGTAGAAACTCCCTGTACATGTCCCACTACAGCGATCTGGGTATCCTCATCAATAATTTCTCTTGTATATTCCCCCAGTTTCCTTCCCACCTCCAAATTATCGGTAGCTACTGTAATATCCTGAATCTCTTCATCTATATAGGAATCAATAAATACTACTTTTATTCCTTTTTCTTTTGCTTCCTTTAACAGAACTGTGGAATCTGTAAAACTAGACGGTGAAACAATAAGCGCATCCGGATTCTGCCGAATGGCTTCCCGGATCAGTTCATTCTGCTGCTCGATATTCTGTTCTCTGTCAGGAGCCATGATTTCCAGGGAGACATTATATTCCCTTGCAGCCATTCTTGTTCCTGAAATTAGAGATGTCCAGAAATCATTGGTTCCGTCTTCTGTCTTTGGTACATAAATCAATGACCATCTCCCGCCGTCAGATTTTTGATTCCACTGAGATATTCCCAAAACCGCGACTGTCACCACGCACAACACGCCCAGAATTATGATCCATTTTTTATATTGTTTCATGGTTTTCCCTGCCTTTCTTGGGGATCGTAATAGTAGCAGTCGTTCCTTCGTCCGGTTTGCTCTGATAACTTATTCCATAATTACTTCCATAATATAATACTAAACGCTGCTGCACATTGTAAACACCAACTCCATTGGAATGGTAATTTACTTTATGTCTGTCAAAAATGTGTCTTAGTTTCTCATCATCCATTCCCACGCCGTTGTCAATAATCTGAAGGATCACATTGTCATTCTCTTCATATCCTTTCACGATCAACAGTCCCTTGCTTTCCTTATATTTCAGTCCATGATAGATGGCATTTTCGATAATCGGCTGAAGCACCAGTTTTATGATAGGAACTGCCGTAATGGACGGTGCTACCTCAATCTGATACTCCAGTTTATCTTTATACCGCATCTTCTGTATAGTAAGATAGCTTCTGACATACTCAATCTCCTGACCGATGGGAACCAATTCCTCTTCATTACTGATGCTTTGCCGCAGAAGCCTTGCCAATGCCGCCGTCATAAGGACAACCTCTTCATTCTTTTTTCCCTCGGCCATCCAAATGATAGAGTCCAATGTATTGTATAAAAAATGCGGATTGATCTGAGACTGAAGGGCCTTTAATTCGCTTTTTCTTTTTGCTTCCTGCTCCTGGACGTTTTGTTCCATAAGTTCCTGAATACGGTGCGTCATCACATTGAAGGATTTTGTTAAACTTCCCACTTCATTTTCTGTGGACACTTTTACATCCGCAGTCTCAAAATCTCCTTCCTGCACCTTTACCATAGAATCTCTAAGGCGCTGTATAGGAAGAGTTATATTCTTTGCGATCAAGCCAGATATAAATAGAGAAATAACAACCAGGACGATCGCCATCAGAACATAAATGCTCTGGGCCTGTTTGCTTGTCCGCAAAAGTTCTTCCACATTTGTACATCCCACCACTGTCCAGCCGGTCTTTTCAGATTTTGACAAAGTGTATAACCGTTCATCAGAACCGCTGTTAGCCTGCACAGTATCGGACTCCGCCTGCATCACCAAATCTATATTTTCTGTCTGCAGTTCATTATAAAGCTGCTGCTGTTGGGGATGATAAACGATATTTCCGTTCTGATCCACGATAAATACATAGCCGGTATCACTCATACTGTTCTGGTCGCATAGTTCACTGATCGCACTGTAATTTAGGTCAATGAAAAATATTCCCTTCTCTTTGGGATAAGCTGAATTTTTTATAGATTTTGCCAGAGTGATTACCCAGGGGCGTTCCCCTTCTACTACATGCTGTACATGGGAAGAGGTAATGATCGAATCTCCATTTCCTTTTATCGCTTCCTGATACCACTCCTGTTCTTCAATATCCAGAAAAGGATTTACCTCCTGGCTTCCGTCATTGATCAGTGCATTGCCGTTTAAATTAAGTACTCCCAGATTTTTAATATCACTGCGTCCCTTGAGAATGATATTAAACTGTTCTCTCAGCCTATGTACGCTTTCTTCGTCCGGTTCCTCCTGAAACAGGATTTCCTGTACATCCTCGCTTCCGCTTACCAAAGATGCTATATTTTCCATATAATCTATATAGGAATCAATGTTCTGATCCATCTGGTTAATGATAGTTTTCGTATACATTACAGAATTCTCGAAAATAGAAGAACGTGTATACTGTAAAGATACAATGGTTACTACCAGAACCGCACACAAGACTAAAAGTGAAATGCCCGTAAAAATCGTACTCTGGATACTTTTAAATTTTCCAAGAAACTGTACGTTCATCTTCTTTTTTTTCATTTACGATACTCCCTGGCATACTCCGTAGGGGTTTTCCCAGTCATTTTTTTAAAAGAAATCCCGAAATAGTGAGGATCAGAAAATCCCACTTTTTCTGCGATCTCGTAATTTTTTAAGGTTGTATTTTTCAACAGCTCTTTCGCCTTTTCCATACGGGTCCGAATCAGTACCTCCATAAAAGTTTCACCTGTAATTTCTTTAAAAATAGTGCTGAAATGGCTGGTACTTATATTCAAATAATTGCAGATACTGTTCAAACTTAATTCACAGTCCATATAATTATTATGGATATAATCCAAAGCCAGCAAAGCTTGGCGCTGGCCGCTGGAGCTGTTCATCTGAGAAAGTTCTTGAAAAACATGTTCCGCGTATTCTTTTACAAGACCAATAGCCTGATGAAAGGTCTTTTGCTCCGTAACCTGATGCAGCAGCTCTTCCTCCCGTCCATCCTGCTCCCTTGGTTCACGAAAGATAGAAGTATAGGCATTGCCAATGGAACGGATAATCTGTTCCAGATACATACAAGCCCGGCTTTTATCTACATAGGCGTTTTTGATCATCTCTTCTATCTTCGCGAAACAAAGCAGCATACTCTCTCTTTTTCCTGTTTTTAAAGCATCGGCAAGCTGTTCCAGTGTATCGTAAAGAGAAATGCCTCTGTCCGCATTTAATTCCTCCGCATCCAAAAGAAGATTTCCTCCCAGCAGATATCGATACTGAAGAGTCTTCTCAGCAGTATCATAGGAAAGAAGCAGTTCCTTGGGAGATCTGACCCATTTTCCTATGCATATGGTCACTTCAATCCCAATTACTTCTTTTACTTTCTGCTGGACTTCGCGGCAGATAGCCTGTACTTTTTCTCCGAAGCCTTTTGTCCTGGAGCCTTGGAAAAGGATGCATACGCGATTGCTGCCTTCCTGGTATGCGATCCCCGCTTTTTCTCTGCTTACAATTTCGTCACTAACATTCAGCAAAACAAAGGCCATCAAAGCGCTTTCCTGTCTCTTGTCCATATCCACTTGATAAATATTGGAATACAGATCAATGTCCAGTACTGCGACCCTGTAGTTAGATGCAGTAAATTCAATGCCCATCCCTTTCAATTGTTCCAGGCTTTCGTTGACATCTTTAGAACAAGTTACCAAGGCTTCGATTGCCTTAGATCGGATAATCTGGGCGTTTTTCCTGTAGTTTTCCGATGCTCTGGTGAGCTTTTCCAGTTTTGTTTTTTCCTTCTGTCTCTGATCCACCTTTTCTTTCATGCGATTTAATACACCGGTAAGTTCCATGGCAGTGATCGGTTTCAGAATGTATTCACTGACATTATACTGAATTGCTTTTTTTGCATATTCAAATTCTCCGAATCCGCTGAAGATCACGATCACCACATCCGGATAATTGTCATGGAGAAAGTGACTGAGTTCCATCCCATCCATATAAGGCATACAAATGTCCGTAAGAACAATATCCACTTCGCTTGCCTTTACAAATTCAGCGGCCTCCTGGCCATTCTGGCAGCTTCCCACCAGCTCGCAATCCAATCCTTTCCAATCAATATTTTCTTTTATGGCATCTCTTACTAAGATCTCATCATCCACAAGCAACACGCGGTACATCTTCTATTTCCCCCTGGCTTTGCGCCAATATTAATTTTTACTCTTATGGTATCACGTTTCCTGGGAATTTACAATAAAAGCATTCCCTCCTTCATCTGTATGCCACACACTGGCGCTCTGAATCATCATACGGATCTGTCCCAGGTTGCTTTGGCCAAGAGAAAAATATATTTCCCTGAACGGTAAAATACGGCCGCTGCGCCGAATGCCATTGTTCCGAAATTCCCCAAACCATCAATAGAATCGTCACTGCAATTTGAATTATTTCTTCCTCAGAGTACAAAAACGGAGCATACATTTTGTGTATGCTCCTCTCTCCCGTTGATCCGTTTTTATCTGCTTTCGTATTGAAACCATTGGAAATCCGCCCACTTCCTATGCTCTCTCAAATCCTGGGCACAGATTCCCACAAAAGCTCCTGTAAATCCAAAAGTAAAGTCGTCGGAAAGATTCGTCACATCAAATATTGGTCCCAGGAAACATTTTTTCCCGTCTGTCTCCATAAAAAATCTTCCTGTATACCAGTCCACATCAATACCAAGAATATATTCTTTCTCATCATCCTGAACCGGCATTTCATAGAGCAAGGTATACTCCCCCGCATAAATCCGGCACACATCGATAGTTTTGGACTGGATTTCCTCATTGTAGGTCACAAATAAATAATACAGGTTGTCCTCATTATAGCGGTAAATCAGCCCTGCGCTGTGCTGAAAATCCGTGGGGCTGTATTCCATCTTTGTCTTTGCTGTAAAAGAAAAGTCCTGCTGTCTCCTGGCTAAAAGGCTCTGACAAAATCGAGACTGTATTCCCTCCATCCCCGTTAAACGGAGCCATCCGCGGCGCGCATCCAAAGACATCATCTCGGGGTCATAAGGTATCCGCAAGGTCTGGAAATCAGCAAGGAAACTTTTATCTTTAAAAGAATACTCCCAAAGCTTCTGTTTTTTCGGTTCTTTTTCTCCTTCCTGGAAAACATTATCCACACGAAAGGCATCTTCCGGCTGCGTTTTTCCACTTCTCAGACGCAGCCATCCTTCTTTTGTCCACTTTACCGCCTGTATGGCCGTCTCACGGCCCAAAACACAGCTTTTTGTTCCCGGAATAGGCCGCCCGCAAAGGTGGGCGATATACCAGCCGCCCTCTGGTCCCTGTACCAGGCTGGCATGTCCTGCCTTTTTTAAATAGCTCTCCGGCGCGGAGGTCAGCATAGGATTTTGGGGATCTGTCTCATAGGGGCCGTCTATGTTCCGGCTTCTTGCCACGGTCACTGCGTGTTCATAGCTGGTTCCTCCTTCTGCGCACATAAGGTAGTAATAACCGTCCTTCTTGTACAAATGAGGGCCTTCTGTGTATCCCAGAGCCGTTCCTTTATAAATATTCCTCGGACTCCCTATCAGCATTTTTTTCTCAGAGTCATATTCCTGCAGCAGAATCCCGGTAAAGCATTCCGGCCCCTTTCCCTTACGATAATCCCACAGCATATTCACCAGCCACTTTTTTCCATCTTCATCGTGAAAAAGAGAGGGGTCAAATCCGCTGGAATTTAAATATACCGGCTGGGACCAGGGTCCTTTTACAGAAGGGGCTGTCACCAGATAATTATTCAGATCCTTGATCCTTCCCTGATTACGCACCACTGTATAGACCAGGTAAAAAATACCGTTATGCCAGCTCAGATCCGGTGCCCAGATTCCTTCCGAGCTTCCGATCCCCCGCAGATCCAAAAGCCGCAGATTATCCAGAGGCATAGAAACAAAGTTCCAGTCCTTTAAATTTTTTGATTCATAAATCCGTACTCCAGGATACCATTCAAAGGTAGAATTTGCCAGATAAAAGGTTTCTCCCACCCGGATCAGAGAAGGATCCGGATGGAAACCGGTAAGCACCGGATTTTTAATTATTCTCAGCATTAAGATCTCCTGCCATATTTACTGCCAGAATGTTCCAATTGATAAATCCCCCGTTCATAATTGGCTTTCCAGTAAAAGGATCATAGTATTCATGAAGGTTTCCACTCTCCTCCAAATCTCTTCCCAAAAGCAGCAGGGACCGCCTGCAAAGCTCCTCAGCCTCTTCTCGGAAACCATAGTTTAGAAATCCTTTAAATACCACGTAGTTTGCAACCAGCCAGATCGGCCCCAGCCAGTTAGAGGGATTATTTGTTACAGAAAGATCAAACATCTTTTCATCCTTGGCCAGAGTCGTAATACCATAGGGACTGTTAAAAGTGCTTTCATCCTTCCAGTGCTCCACAAGACATTTTGCTTCTTCTTCCGTGGCAAAGCCAACAAACATAGGGATAAAACCTGACCAAACCCGAATCTTTATAGGCAGTGTCTTCCAAA
>CALIZJ010000295.1 GCA_938028845.1 uncultured Blautia sp. | reverse complement strand
CCAATAACAAAAACGTATACAGCAGATGGTCCGGTTATTCGAAAATGATCCAGGTGAAGTAAATTGTAAGATCTAAAATAAAAACAATATATAAGAAGGGGCTGTCGGTTAGTACAAATTTTTAGCCAACGGCAAGCCCTTGATTACCCTTTAGCAAAGACGGGCGGGGACTGTCAACGGCGGCGCATGAAATGCGCCGTTCATCTTGAACGTTGACTGACCCGGTTGGCTTTGCTATCTTCCGATAAACCTAATTTTGTGTTATTGAAGTCCCATAATAAAAACTACCAGCGCTATGATTATAAGTAAAGTCCAGCTGATATATCTACCTGCAATTTCAAAATCAGATGGCTCCGCATGGTCTACATTGCGGATTTGAAATCTCAAATTCCAACGGAACAATTCATCTGCAAACAAAATTAAAAGTGCATTTAGAACGCAAATGAATACCGCTCCAAACCATACAAGCCAATTACCCTTGTGCGTTAGTTCTGGTTCACTCATCAAATCTAATATTGTAGTAGCAGAAGGTTCCATTGGGTCTATTATATTTCCATTTTCATCCATTACAGTTCCATAATTCGTTGTCATGGTTATATCAAGGCTTTCTATACTTCCATCCTCATTGTAAAGCCAAAGGTAATCTCCATGGTCTAACACTCCTCCACGAAAGAGAATTTCTTCTCCTTTGCGAAGCTCAATTCCAATCATATTATCTCTTAGTTCGCTATCATTTGGAATGGCGGTTGCGTCTTCCTTAGCAGTATAGGGGCCATATGTCTTGCCGTCATATTGAAAAAGCACCGCCTTGTCTTCATACACTGTAAAATTTGCCTGTTTTCCTTGTATTTTACCGGAATACACAGTGCCGTTGTTTTCATAATTCGGAACAAGAATAGCATCCTTATATGCAAATCCCACCCGAGCAATAGTAATGGGATAAAGCATTGTAAACACAATAATCATGGCAACCATAATAAGCAATACTCCCTTTTGGTAGCGCCCCAAACATTTAATCCTCTCCAAAAAGCACACCCCCATTTTTATAAATCATCTTTTCCTTGTTTACTTTCTACTCCGCTGCGGCTTTGTTTTTTTCAACAAGTCCGACTTCTGTGCAATCCGTTTCAGCCACTTCTTTTCTTCCTCTGACAGCTTTCCATAGTTCAGCTTGAGCCGTTTGCAGATAAACGCCATCGCCGCCTGTTCCGGGTCGCTGTTCTCTTTAGCGGTTTCCTCGGCTGTATGCAAAAAATCGTCCAGAGGATTGTCCTCCGGGACACTGAAAAAATCGTCCTTATGGGCTTCCCGCAGGTCGAGGGCTATCTTGTTTATGTCCTGCTGTATTTACACAGCGATAAAAGCTGTCATCGTCAATATGAGCGGCGATAAGCTTCAACAGTCACTTCATAAAACTTTGCCAATTCAATAAGGGCATAATGGCTGATGTCCTTGAACTTGTTCCCCTCATAACTACCCAAAGCAGACTTGAAAAGATGGGTTTTCTCCGTAAGCTGCTCCAGCGTCAGGCTACGCTCTACACACAAGTCTTTCAATCGTTCTTGTACGGATAGTTCCATGCTCTCCCTCCCTGTCTGCCCGATAAATGGGAAGTTGTCTATTAGCTTTTGGAGTGTTTTATTTCATTCACCAATAATGCAATGCCATAAAAGCCGCAAATTAACAGAATAATATCTTCGTATGCGTTAAAAATAACAGACTTTATTCCTGTAAATCCCCAAATAGTTAATAATAGAAGAAGCAATTTATTTTTTCTTTTATATCCTGCATAAACAGTTATACTCAGGCTAACAATGGGACATGGCATGATATATGTTACCATTTGTGGAAAACTATTTCCTAACACAACAGAAATAAATGGATAGAGCAGATAAAGCACGATCAGCAGGCTTTGAAAGGGTGTAGGCTTTTCAAGTAAATCATTCTTATTATGCCAGCTTTCATATAAAAATAAAATACCGCAAAGCAAATATAATGGCAAGGCAAAAAACTTTTGGATAGGCTCTGTTCCGTACCATGCAAAAAACCCAATGCCTATAAACAAATTAGTAATTCCCAATGCAAACTTTGCCGCCCAGTTTACCTTTCCTATATAAGATAATGTAATTGCCAAAGTTATAAATATAAGCAAACCAATTTGAATGAGTTTTGTCTGCTCATTATAATTCCCAATGACATTCCAAAATGCCTGTGCATTCATCTGTTCCCTCCGAAAAATCCAGATTTGTCGCTTATGTACTTATCATTTTACCACGATTCCGAGAGCGTGGAAATAGCCTGTTTTTTCTTGAGTTTCCGCAGAATTATCCCCACCTGATAAATCTGCGGAAACTCAAGTGAGGAAACACTTTGACATATTAAATGCCATATAGTACAATTTAAAAATGATAACGGTCAGAAGCTGAAAATTATGGTTATTCCATTGGAAAATTGGTTTTACTGATCCTCTTATCAAAAGACTATTAAAAAAATAGTACACAGTGCTTTTGGAAAAACACAGTGAAAAGGATGTTTTAAAATGAGAAAACTAGCATTAAGTGATGAGGTTTTATTAAGTGTAGATAAAGCGGCCCGCTATATTGGCGGAGAGATAAACTCTGTCATGAAGGAAAAAGAAAAAGTGAAGCTGCGCTTTGCCCTTGGCTTCCCCGATGCCTATGAAATCGGGATGTCTAACCAGGGAATGCAGATCTTATATCATATGTTTAATGAGCGGGAAGACGTTTGGTGCGAACGTCTTTTTTCGCCTTGGCTGGATTTGGATAAAATTATGCGGGAGAAAAAAATTCCATTGTTTGCCCTGGAATCCCAGGATCCCGTTAAGGAGTTTGATTTCCTTGGCATCACCATGGGATATGAAATGTGCTATTCCAATGTACTTCAGCTTTTAGATCTAAGCCAGATTCCCCTCCTTGCCAGAGACAGGGGAGAAGACTGCCCTCTTGTGATCGGCGGCGGTGTCTGTACTTATAATCCGGAGCCTTTGGCTGATTTTTTTGATCTGTTTTATATCGGTGAAGGCGAAACGGTTTTTAACCGTCTGTTTGACATTTATATTGAAAACAAAGAAGCGGGCGGCACGAAAAAGCAGTTTTTAGAAAAAGCAGCTTCCATACCGGGGATTTATGTGCCTGCTTTTTATGATGTGGAGTATAAGGAAGATGGAACCATCGCTTCTATGAAACCAAACCGCACATACGCTCCAGAAAAAATCCAGCGCCAAGTAGTTATGGATATGGAAAAAGGATATTATGAGGTAGATGCGCCGGTGGTTCCTTTTATTAAGGCAACCCAGGACCGGGTGACACTGGAGATCCAAAGAGGCTGCATCCGTGGATGCCGTTTTTGTCAGGCGGGAATGATCTACCGTCCTACTAGGGAGCGGAAGGTAGAAAATTTAAAAGAAGCTGCCAGAAAAATGCTTGCAAACACCGGGCATGAGGAGATTTCCCTGAATTCCTTAAGTTCCAGTGATTATTCCCAGTTGGAAGAGCTGGTAGACTTTCTGCTTGAAGAATGCAAATCCCAGGCGGTAAATATTTCTCTTCCTTCTCTTCGTATTGATTCTTTTGCCCTAGATGTGATGAGTAAAGTACAGGATGTAAAAAAGAGCAGTCTGACCTTTGCTCCGGAAGCCGGTTCACAGCGGCTTCGAAATGTAATAAACAAAGGGCTTACGGAAGAAGATATCTTAAAGGGAGCCAGCGATGCCTTTAAAGGAGGCTGGAACAGGGTAAAACTTTATTTTATGCTGGGCCTGCCCACGGAGACGGAGGAGGATATGCGGGGAATCCCCAGGCTTGCAGAAAAAATCGCAGAAGAGTACTATGAAATCCCCAAGGAGAACCGAAACGGAAAAGTACAGATTGTGATCAGCACTTCCTTTTTCGTGCCAAAGCCTTTTACACCTTTCCAGTGGTGCGGCATGTGCAGGGAAGAGGAGTTTATCAATAAAGCTAAGATTGTAAAGGAAGAAGTGCGGGCACAGCTAAACCAGAGAAGCCTGAAATATAATTGGCATGAACCGGATGTAACGATCCTGGAAGGCTTTCTTGCCAGGGGAGACCGCCGGTGTGCCGCTGTGATCCAGAAGGCATATGAAAAAGGAGCCATTTATGATGCCTGGTCAGAATCCTTCCATTATGATTTATGGAAGGAAGCCTTTGAAGAAACAGGAATTGACTTGGACTTTTATACCCTCCGTGAGAGAAGCCTGGACGAGATCCTGCCATGGGATTTTATTGACGCGGGCGTAACAAAAGAATTTTTAAAGAGAGAATGGGAGCAGGCGAAAAAAGAAGCGGTGACACCTAACTGCCGTCAGAAATGCTCTGGATGTGGTGTGAAAAAATACGGTGGAGGCGTGTGCTATGAAAGTAAGAATTAAGTTTACGAAACAGGGTCCTATGAAATTTGTAGGACATCTGGATACGATGCGCTATTTTCAGAAGGCTTTAAGGAGGGCAAAGATACCCGTAGCGTTTTCAGGAGGCTACAGCCCTCACATGATCATGTCCTTTGCCGCGCCTTTAGGAGTAGGCACCACAAGCCTTGGAGAATATTTCGACATGGAGCTTACAGAGACAATGCCTACTTCGCAGATCGAACAGCGCTTAAATGAGACTATGGCAGAAGGCATCACTGTACTTAGTGCCCGTCAGGTAGAAGACGGAAAGGCAAGCAAAGCTATGTCTTTGGTAGCTGCGGCAGATTACCGGATCCGTTTCCGCCCGGAGGGGGTTCCCAAAGGCCCCTGGAAAGAAAAACTTTTGGAATTTTACAGCCAGCCCTCTATTCTTGTGACTAAAAAAACAAAGAGAAGCGAAAAGGAAGTGGACATCCGGCCTTTTATATATGAGATGAAAGCGGAAGAGGATAGCGTATTCCTTAAGCTGGCTTCTGCAAGTGCTAATTATACAAAGCCGGAACTTGTCATGGATACATTTTTAAGCTGGATGGGTATGGAACCGGCTCCATTTTCCTATATGGTAGAGAGACTGGAGGTTTATGCAGACCAGGATCCTGAGGGAAGCCATTCGTTTATTTCCCTGGAAGCGTTAGGTGAAAAGGTTGAGTAAGATCATTATTACACAAATGGAAATTTACGGACACCTATGTACCGTATGCGCAGTGTGGGAAGATCAAAAGATCATGGAACTGCATCTTTCCTCAGAGGAAGAAAAGTCTGTTCTGAATAATATTTACGTTGGTCAGGTAGAAAGTATTTCCCAGAATATCGGCGCCGCTTTTATACGAATAGGAAAAGAAGGCAATGGATATTTTCCATTAAAGGAGCAGGAATATGCACTTTTTACCTCGGGAAGAAAAGGAAATCGTCCTCTTAGTGCCGGAGATGAACTTCTCGTTCAGGTAAACCGGGCTGCCATGAAGGGAAAATTGCCTGCCCTTACTGCGAACCTTAATTTCCCCGGAAAATATCTGGCGCTTACCACAGGAAAGAAAAAACTGGGATTTTCCTCTAAGCTGTCCAACGAAGAAAAAGCCCGCCTGGGAAAATGGCTCAGGGAGGAATTGGACGTAGAAAAGGAAGCGTATGGAATCGTCGTGCGCACCAATGCCGGGGAGGCTTCCAAGGAAGAAATTTTCCGGGAATATGCTTATCTGAGACGGATATATGAAAAAACAGTCCAAAACGGGCGCAGCCGCGTATGCTTTAGTCTCCTGTATGAAGGGGAGCCTTTTTATCTTTCAGTAGTAAGGGACAGTTATCTGGAAGAATTGGAGGAGATCGTTACAGATATTCCGGAAATTTTTCAGAAAACCAGGGAATACCTAGAGGATTTTTGCCCTAAGGAAAAAGAAAAGCTTCGGCTGTATGAGGATAAATTGCTGCCGCTTTTTAAACTCTATGCATTAGAAGGAGCCATAGAGGAAATACAGAAAGAGAAAGTCTGGCTGAAAAGTGGAGGGTTTCTGGTGATCCAGCAGACAGAGGCATTTGTATCCATAGATGTAAACAGCGGAAAGTTTACAGGGAAAAAGAAGGCTGAAGAAACCTACCGGAAGATAAACCGGGAGGCTGCCTTAGAAATTGCAAGGCAGCTTCGTCTTCGGAATCTTTCCGGCATTATTT
>CALIZJ010000294.1 GCA_938028845.1 uncultured Blautia sp. | reverse complement strand
GTTCCGTAAGATACTGCTGTAAAAATAGGGAGGATGAAGATCCTCCCGTATTTGAAATGATGAGTTAGTTATATTTAACACAAGGAGAGGTGAATCTATGAGTATTGTGATTGTCGGTGGAAATGAGAGAATGGTATGTCAGTACGAGGATATTTGTAAGTGCTACGGGTGCAAGGCGAAAGTGTTTGCTAAAGAAAAAGGTGCAATGAAAAAAAAGATCGGCCTTCCGGATCTGGTGATCTTATTTACCAATACTGTGTCACATAAAATGGTGAACTGCGCAGTAGAAGAAGCCAAACGAAAATCCATTCCTATCTGCCGCTGTCACACCAGCAGCGCAGCCGCTCTGGAAGGAATCTTAAAGCAGTATTGTACCTGTTCTTAAGAAATTACTGGCATTTTCTATATCAGAAATGGAAAATGTCTGGGGAAACCTTGTGAAATATCACTATTTTTAGTTTGCCAGGGAAGAAAAAGCTTGCAAAATCATTCGTTTTTCAATACAATAAAATACATACTTTCAAGTGATAAAGAGAAAAAGTGAATGTATGAGGAGCAAATTATGAAAAAAGTAGTGAAGTTCGGAGGCAGTTCTCTGGCAAGTGCAGAACAGTTTAAAAAGGTGGGCGACATTATAAGGAGCGAGGAAAGCAGGCGTTATGTGGTTCCTTCAGCACCGGGAAAAAGATTTTCTGCGGATATTAAAGTTACGGATATGCTGTATGGATGCTATGACATGGCGGAAAAGGAAGAGGATTTTTCCGCGCAGCTTCAGGCAATCAAAGAACGCTATTATGAGATCATCCATGGGCTAAACCTGGATCTCTCCCTGGAAGAAGAGTTTGCCCAGATAGAGAAAGATTTTAAAGAGAAGGCCGGTATCGATTATGCGGCTTCCAGAGGCGAATTTTTAAACGGTAAGATCATGGCTGCATATCTGGGATATGAGTTTGTGGATGCGGCATCAGTGATTCGTTTTGATAAGAACGGAGCATTGGATACGGAGAAGACGGACCGCCTTCTGGGAAAAAGGCTGGCAAAATGCGACTGTGCTGTAATCCCTGGATTTTATGGGGCTTATGAGGATGGCACAGTGAAAACTTTCTCCAGAGGAGGATCGGATGTGACAGGTTCCCTTGTGGCGAAAGCGATTAAAGCAGATCTGTATGAAAACTGGACAGACGTATCCGGCTTTTTAGTGACAGATCCCCGCATTGTGGAAAATCCGGCTGTCATCGAAACGATTACCTACCGGGAGCTCAGAGAGCTCTCTTATATGGGCGCTACCGTGCTTCACGAAGAAGCCATTTTCCCGGTCCGCAAAGAAGGGATTCCCATTAATATCCGAAATACCAACCGTCCGGAGGATAAGGGAACTTTCATTGTGGAAAGCACCTGTAAAAAGCCTAAATACGTGATTACCGGAATTGCCGGAAAGAAAGGCTTTTGTTCTATAAACATCGAAAAATCTATGATGAACAGTGAGATTGGATTTGGACGTAAGGTGCTTCAGGTGTTCGAGGACAATGGCATAAGCTTTGAACATGTGCCCTCCGGTATTGATACAATGACGGTTTATGTACACCAGGATGAATTTGAGGAAAAGGAGCAGCAGGTTATCGCTGGTATCCACCGGGCAGTAAATCCGGATTTTGTAGAGATGGAATCTGACCTGGCACTGATCGCAGTGGTAGGACGGGGAATGAAATCCCAGAGAGGTACTGCGGGAAGGATTTTTTCTGCTCTGGCCCATGTCAATGTAAACGTAAAGATGATCGACCAGGGCTCCAGCGAGCTGAATATCATCATCGGAGTGGATAATAGAGATTTTGAGACAGCGGTAAAAGGAATTTATGACATTTTTGTAATGACACAGATTTAAATATCACAGGGATTTTTAAGAAACTTCCCTTAAGAAAAATGGATGCTTGTATAAAGCGTCCATTTTTTTACACCTTTTCCTAAATTCTTCCATAAAACCAATGAAAAGAGCTTGACAACAGCGAACAAATGTTCTAAAATAAACAAAAAGAACAAATGTTTGGAGTGAGACGATGGTATTCCGGGAATCTATGACGATCAAAGAGAAACTGGAGATCCTGGCAGATGCAGCCAAGTATGATGTGGCGTGTACCTCCAGCGGCGTGGACAGGAGAGGAGACGGCAGCGGGATAGGGAACAGCATTTCAGCCGGGATCTGCCACAGCTTTTCCGGAGATGGACGCTGCATCAGCCTGTTAAAAATCCTATATACAAACGAATGTATTTTCGACTGTAAATACTGTATAAACAGAACTACGAACGATATCCCTCGGGCCAGTTTTACCCCTGAAGAGGTTTGCCGGTTAACTATCGAATTTTACCGGAGGAACTATATTGAAGGCTTATTCTTAAGCTCAGGTGTAAAAGGAAGCCCGGATGAGACCATGGAAGAGCTGTGCCGTACAGTAGAGCTGCTGCGAAATACCTTCCATTTTCAAGGCTATATCCATTTAAAAGCGATCCCTGGAGCGTCTGCGGAGCTGATCACCCGTGCCGGGTATCTGGCGGACAGGATGAGTGTGAATCTGGAACTGCCTACTGCCGAAGGCCTAAAACGTCTGGCACCTCACAAAAGCCGAAAGACGATCCTGCGGCCCATGAAACAGATCCAGCTTCTCCACGGGGAAAATAAAGAAGAACTGACCCTTTACCGCCATGCGCCTAAGTTCGTCCCCGCAGGCCAGAGTACCCAGATGATCATTGGGGCTGCAGGGGAGAGCGATCTTCAGATTGTATCTGTGGCAGAAGCGCTGTATCAGCAGTTTTCTCTGAAAAGGGTTTTTTATTCTGCCTTTGTACCTGTAAATGAGGATAAAGACCTTCCTTCTATAGAGGAAAAACCGCCCCTTCTTAGGGAGCACCGTTTGTACCAAGCGGACTGGCTGATACGGTATTATGGTTTTCAGGCAGAGGAGCTACTTTCGGAAAAACGGCCGAACTTTAATGTGTTTCTGGACCCGAAATGTGACTGGGCCGTGGGGCATCTTGATTATTTCCCTGTGGAGATCAACCAGGCAGATTACCGGACGCTCCTGCGGGTGCCGGGCATTGGAACGAGATCCGCATCCAGGATCATTGGCGCCAGAAAGCACCATTCTCTGGATTTTACCGACCTGAAAAAGATTGGTGTGGTTTTAAAACGCGCCCTCTATTTTATAACCTGCAATGGAAAAATGCTGTATCCTACGAAACTGGAGGAGGATTATATCCTGCGGAATATGCTGGGGCCAAGAGAGGGTGCTTTGGCACAGGAGGAATCGTTTTCCTACAGACAGTTGTCCCTGTTTGACGACTGGAAGCAGACCGGGAAAGGTGGCCTATGATGGATTATGAAAAAAAGGTGCTTTTATGTCCGGACAGCCTGGAAGGAATCTTTACTTCCGTCTATGAAGGCTGGATTTGGGGAGCCAGGGGAATGGAAGTGGCCATTCTTGTAGAAGAACCGGAAAATATGGAGCTTTTCTGCACATATATAAAAGTGACGCCGGACATGGAGAAAACACAGAAGGTAGCCAGAACCATACAAAAAAGGCTGGGCTGGTATGTATATGAGACTTTGTGTTATGTGGCGGCAGCCAGACATAAAGAGAAAGGCACAGTAATCCTTAAAGTGCTTTTGCAGGCAATGACAAAAGGAAAAAACGACAGAAGGATCATGGACAAGCTGACAGACCCATATGTGAATCTTGCATCGAAACTTCGGATACGGGTGTGGCATGAACTGCACCGGTATTATGGATTTGTGCGGTTTACCCAGACCGGGGGTGTACTGTTTTCAAAGATTGCACCGGAGAATGATCTGCTGGCGCTTCTTTCCTCTCATTTTGCAGACCGTTTCCCCCAGGAAAACTGGGTCATATACGATGAAAACAGAGAAAAAGCGCTGGTGCACCAAGCTGGAAAACCCTGTTATATAAGGTCGGATCTGGGAAAAATCAAGGATATGACAGAGCGATTGGACACCCGGGAAGGATATGAAGAACTGTGGCGGACATTCTGCAGCAGTATTTCTATCAGAGAGAGGGAGAATCCCAGGCTGCAGCAGCAATGGCTTCCCTTAAAATTTCGTTCAAATATGCCGGAATTTGATAAAAATTGACATTCTTTTACACGAATTTAACGTATTTTGGAATGGAGATTTTGTTCAATGTGTTGAAATATTTGAACAAAATTTTAACACTATTGACAAATGAAACCTGAAATGCCAAAATACGCTATGACAAAACGAAGAGGCAGTTTTACTTAAAGAAACGTAAAATATGGAGGTAGGATCTTTGGATCTTATTGTAGAAGGAGGTCATTGTTATGGAGCATCAGATTAAGTTAAACGCAACAGAAGAAGTAAAGGAATTTGTAAATGCTGCAAGCAAATGTGACTTTGATATCGATATTTTTTATAATAAAGTCATTATTGATGCAAAATCTATTTTGGGAATCCTCAGTATGGATCTGACCAGAGTATTGACAGTGAAATGCTACGGCGAGGATGCAGAATTTAATAAAACCCTTGCGAAATTTGCAGTGGCATAAAAGTTTTAAAGGGTTGGGCGTGTACCGGAGGGTATGCGCCCTTTTTGGATAGTTGAAACCAGAAAGCAGGCTTTGCTATAATAGGGTTTGTATAAAGCAGTAATCAGTAACCATAAAAAGGATGGAACAGCTATGGAAAAACCGGTCATACGCATTTCTGTACGGAATCTGGTGGAGTTTATATTACGAAGCGGTGATATAACCAGCACAAGAGGCGCTATAGATAAAGAAGCCATGTTAAAAGGCGGAAGGCTTCACAGGAAGATCCAAAGACAGATGGGGAGCAGTTACAGAGCAGAAGTGCCTTTAAAAAAAGAAACAGAGTATGAAGATCTGATCATTCTTACAGAAGGACGGGCGGACGGTATATTAACTGAGTCTGACGGTGTCACCATCGATGAGATCAAAGGAATCTATGGGAATGTGGCAAAGCTGGAGGCGCCTGTCGCGGTCCATAAAGCCCAGGCAATGTGTTATGCCTGGATTTACGCAGAAAAGGAAAAATTAAACCAGATCACCATACAGATGACTTACGGGAATCTGGATACAGAAGAGATCCGCCGTTTCAGGGAGACTCTTTCCTATGAAGAATTAAATACCTGGTATCAAAGTCTGTTAGACGAATATCATAAATGGGTATCCTACGAAAATCAATGGAAAATAAAAAGAAATGCCTCTATGGAAGGGCTGGAGTTCCCTTTTGTCTACAGGGAAGGACAAAGAGAGATGGTTTCCAGCGTGTATCACACGATCTCCAGGGAAAAACAGATCTTTATCCAGGCACCCACCGGTGTGGGAAAAACCATGTCTACGGTTTTTCCGGCGGTGCGTGCAGTGGGAGAAAACAAAGGAGACCGGATCTTTTATCTGACAGCAAAAACCATTACCAGGACAGTGGCAGGGGATGCCTTTAAAATACTTCAGGAAAAGGGACTTTTATTTAAAGTGATCACCATAACCGCAAAAGAAAAGCTTTGTATCTTAGAAAAACCTGCATGTGACCCTTCTTCCTGCCCTTACGCCAAAGGACATTTTGACCGGATCAATGACGCTGTATTTGAATTATGGACAACGAGCCAGATGTACGACAGGGAAGGTATTCTCGCCCATGCGCAGAAATGGCAGGTCTGTCCTTTTGAGCTATGCCTGGACCTTGCGGTGTGGGCAGACGGCATCATCTGTGATTATAATTATGTATTCGACCCTAATGCACATCTTAAACGTTTTTTCGGGGAAGGTGTGTCCGGGGATTATATTTTTCTTATAGATGAGGCGCATAATCTGGTGGAGAGAGGACGGGAAATGTACAGTGCGTCCATATGCAAAGAAGAACTTTTAGAGGCAAAAAAACTTGTAAAGCCTTATCATAGAAAACTTGCCAGAAGTATTGAAAAAACCAACAAGCAGCTTTTGGAACTGAAAAAAGAATGTGAGACTTATAAAGTCCTTGAAAATCCCGGAGGCGTTTCTTTAAGTCTTCTTCGGGTGATGGGAGAACTGGAAAATTTTCTGGAGGAGCCGCCAAATGCGCAGGCAGTGGAACAAATCCTGGATTTTTATTTTTGCGTGAGGGATTTTTTGAATATTGCAGAGCTTGTGGATGAAAACTATGTGGTATATGTGGAAAATGGAGAAAACGGACGTTTTCGGATGAAGCTTTTTTGCGTGAATCCGGCTAAAAACCTGGAAAGCTATTTAAGCAAAGGGCGCAGTGCGGTATTTTTTTCTGCCACTTTACTGCCGATGGGTTATTATAAAAAACTATTAAGTACCCAGGAAGATGATTATGGGATTTATGTACGTTCTCCTTTTTCAATCCGTCAGCGCTGTATCCTCACAGGGACAGATGTGAGCAGCCGTTATACCAGAAGAAATTATGAGGAATACAGAAAGATCGCCGGATATATCGCAAGGACTGCCTGGCAGAAAAAGGGAAATTATATGGTGTTTTTCCCTTCCTATAAACTTTTAGAGGCTGTGCTTAGTGTTTACCAGGAGGAGTTTTCCGTGCCCTGGGTAAGGTGTATCGCCCAGTCGGCGGCAATGACAGAAGAGGAGAGAGAGCAGTTTCTGGAAGAATTTAAGGAACGGGGAGATACGCTTTTGGGCTTTTGCGTGATGGGAGGCATCTTCTCGGAGGGAATCGATCTGATCGGGGACAGACTGATCGGAGTGATCGTTGTGGGAACGGGACTTCCCCAGGTAAGCCAGGAGCGGGAGATTTTGAAAAAATATTATGACGACAGGGGAGAAAAGGGATTTGACTATGCGTACCGCTATCCGGGAATGAATAAGGTACTGCAGGCGGCAGGCAGGGTGATACGCACACAAGAGGATGTAGGGGTCATTCTGCTTTTGGACGATCGTTTTGCCAGGGGGGAGTACCGGGATCTGTTTCCGGTGGAATGGACGGACCGGAAATGCTGCTCCCTTAAAACTGTTGAGGGACAGTTGGAAGAATTCTGGCAGTCTGTAAAAAATGTCGGTTTATAGGAAAACTTTGTTAAAAAACTTGACAGATGAAATATATCTTGTATACTTTGAAAAGTAAAAATATAAAAAAAAGAGACGATTGTGCAAATTATTTTAGGAGGTTGTATATGTGTGGAATTGTTGGATATATAGGAGAAAGCCAGGCGGCACCGATCTTGCTGGACGGACTTGCGAAGCTGGAATACCGCGGCTATGATTCCGCCGGTATCGCGGTGTTTGACGGAGAAAAAATTATTATGGAAAAGGTAATGGGGCGCCTGAAGGTTTTGGATGAGCTGACCAAAGGCGGCGAGACCATGCCGGGAACATCCGGGATCGGACATACCAGATGGGCGACCCACGGCTGCCCGTCAGATACCAACGCACATCCTCATTTCAATAAAGAAGGTTCTATTGTGGTGGTCCATAACGGGATCATTGAAAATTATGCGAAATTAAAAAAGAAACTGGAAAAAAAGGGTTATGAGTTTGTTTCAGAGACAGATACAGAAGTTCTTGTGCATCTTCTGACAGAGTATTACGACGGAGATCCGGTCTCAGCTATTGAAAAAGTAATGCGGAGGGTGGAAGGCTCCTATGCTCTTGGCATTATGTTTGCAGATCATCCCCATCACATTTATGCTGCGCGTAAGGACAGCCCGCTAATCGTAGGTCAGAGCAGCATGGGAAATCTTATCGCATCAGATGTGCCGGCTATTTTAAAGTATACGAGAAGCGTATACTATATGGAAAACGAGGAGATCGTATGCCTTTCAAAAGAGAATATCCGTTTTTATAATATTGACGGGGAATCGCTCCAAAAAGAACCGGCCACTATTGACTGGGATATTGACGCAGCAGAAAAAGGCGGCTATGAGCATTTCATGTTAAAGGAAATCTATGAGCAGCCAAAGGCTGTGCGGGACACTTTAAGCCCCCGCCTGAAAAATAACGATGTAGTGATCGAAGAACTGGGAATGAGCGACGAGGAAATCCGAAACATCCGCAAGATCATCATTGTTGCCTGCGGTTCCGCCTACCATGCGGGAATCACAGGAAAATATGTAATAGAGGGCATGGCAAGGATTCCGGTAGAGGTAGATCTTGCCAGCGAATTTCGTTATCGTGATCCCATCTATGAAGAGGGAACCCTGGCGATCATTATCAGCCAGTCCGGGGAGACGGCGGATTCCCTGGCTGCTTTAAGAGAAGCGAAAAATCATGGCGTGCGTGTACTTGGAATCGTAAATGTCGTGGGAAGCTCCATTGCGCGGGAGGCAGACAACGTAATGTATACTTGGGCAGGACCAGAGATTTCCGTGGCAACTACAAAGGCATACAGCGCGCAGCTGGCAGCCATCTATCTTCTGGCTTTGAAATTTTCCAAGGTGCGCGGCACCGTTTCTGACGCAGAATTTTCAGAGCTTAAAGAGGCGTTGGAGAAACTTCCGGAGCAGATTGAATCCCTTTTGGGACTGAAAGAAAGGATACAGAGGTTTGCGAACCGTTATTTGGCTGCGGATCACATGTTCTTTATCGGCCGGGGGATTGATTATGCCATTTCTCTGGAGGGATCTCTGAAGCTGAAAGAGATATCCTATATCCATTCGGAGGCTTATGCAGCCGGGGAACTGAAGCATGGAACAATTTCCCTAGTAGAGGACGGAACTTTGGTGGTAGCTTTGGCTACACAGGAAAATCTGTATCCAAAGACCATCAGCAATATTGTGGAGGTTAAGACCAGAGGCGCTTTTGTTATGGCTGTCACCAACGAAGGCCATGAGGACATTGAAAAAACTGCGGATTATGTTATTTATATCCCTAAAACAAACCGCTTCTTTACCAACTCCCTTGCCATTATCCCGCTGCAGCTTTTTGGCTATTATGTATCCCTTGGAAGAGGTCTGGATGTAGATAAGCCAAGGAATCTGGCAAAATCTGTAACTGTAGAATAAATGTGAATTTTTAGGAAAAGAATTGCGCAGGGTAAAAAAAACAGGTATACTTTTTCTGATTAGAAAGGAAGAAGTATATGATCCATGATAAATTAGTAAAACACATGAAAATGATCCTTTGCTGTGCGGCCGTGTCTGCGTGTCTGGTCTTCCCTGTGTCTGCATGGGCGTCACAGGACAGCCTGCTCTCCGTTACAGAGGAATCCCAGATCATACCTATCCCGGATGGGAGCGGAAAATACCTGCTCAAAAGCGATGGCTTTTACTGCTTAAATGCTGACAGTACAAAGGAGAATACTCCGGCAGTGCATTATTTTGACCATTTTGTCATAGACGGGACCGTGTTGGACGGTTATTATTACCATGATGGCGGAGGGAAATTTGTGGCGGGCAGTCCCCATGTGGAGGAACTGCGCCAGATAAATGTGCCCTCCCAGGAGCAGGAAGAGGAGCCTGCATGGGCGGCTGTCTTTGACGGCTATTATATGGTGGGAAATTTGGGAAAGCTGACGGCGGCCCCCCAGATCCGCTACATGGATAATCTGGTCATGAACGACGTGACTTTTAACGGCTACTATTTTTTCGATGAAAATGGAAAACTGGTGACAGAACCGGGAATCCATTATATTTCCATGACCTCAAACGGCAGGAGTTTTGAAGGAAATTACTATTTCGGAGGCGCGAACGGCGCATTAAACCAGGAGCCCGGCACTACGCCGGAGGGCTTTGCTGTAGATGAAAACGGAATGGTACAGAATCTGGAAGATCTGAGTATAGAGACTTTAAAGCCGCAGCTTGAAACTATGCTTTCCGGATACCAGGGCGAATGGAGTGTTTATGTAAAGGACCTGGGTACAGGGGAAGAGCTTGTGATCAACGATACGCCTATGTATTCTGCCAGTTTGATCAAGCCTTTTGTTCTTGCCCAGACGTATGCGAATATGGATACTGTGCTTGCTTCCCAGGGAGCCCTTTTAAATCTGCCTGCAGACAATGCCGCAGTTGCCACAAGGGTTCAGGATTTAATGTGGAATATGATAACTGTCAGCGACAATGAATCTACCAATGAACTGGTGCGTCTTCAGACAGATTCCCATGACTTCCAAAAAGGAGCAGAGGCAGTAAATGCATATTTAAAAGACGAGGGATATGAGGAGACAAGCGTACAGCATACGCTTCATCCCTCTACTTCTGCCTCCCAGGGGCTTGGAGGAAGCAATACCACTACTGCGCGGGAGTGCGGAAAACTTTTGGAGAGTATTTATAAGGGCGAGTGTGTGAGTGCGGAAGCCTCCCAGGCAATGCTGAATATGCTTTTAAACCAGCAGAATACCTGGAAGATACCACAGGGTCTGCAAAGCGGGATACAGGTGGCAAACAAAACGGGAGAGACAGACGTCTGCCAGCATGACATTGCCATTGTATACGGAGAGAAGACTACCTATATCCTCTGTGTAATGTCCCAGGACTGCCCGGACGAAAATACGGCGATCAATAACATCCGTGACATTTCCAGAGTTACATACAGTTATCTGAATTATTAGAGCTCCCCATTATATATACAAAAAAATTTCTTGACCCTAATTAATTTTTGATATAGAATGAAAGAAAGACTGGTACGGTTAGAAAGAAAGGAGAGTTTCTAATGATGAAAGTAGTATATACGGATAAAGCGCCGGCAGCGATCGGACCTTATTCTCAGGCGATTATTTTAAACGATGTTCTGTTTACTTCCGGACAGATTCCGGTAGATCCGTCTACTGGCGAGCTTGCAGGCGATACCATTGAAGCACAGGCAGAGCAGGTTATGAAAAACCTTGACGCAGTCCTTACAGAAGCGGGAACAAGTTTTGCAAACGCAGTAAAGACTACCTGCTTTTTAGCAGACATGGGAGATTTCGTAGCATTCAATGAAATCTATGCAAAATACTTTGTTAATAAGCCGGCACGTTCCTGCGTAGCGGTTAAGACCCTTCCTAAGAACGTTTTGTGCGAAGTGGAAGTAATCGCAGCTATTGAGAAATAAATATGTTTTTAAAAACCTTTCGGTACAGGTGCCGGAAGGTTTTTTATTGCCCTCCAGGAGGAACGGCTGGAGGCGGTCTGACGATTTAAAGTTCGCCAGGGGAAGCCATTGCTTTTTCAGGGGAAATCCTGTATAATAGCAAACTGTAGCGGTATAGCTGTCTGTAGGAAAAGAGCTGTGCTGGAAAGAAATAAAAAGAATAAATTTTAAAAATGTTTTGGTAAGTCAGGAGGAGATAAATATATGCGAGTCGATACGGATGATTTTGCCCGACCTTGTAGTTGTGGAAAAGAGCACCATATTGAAGTAAAGGAAATTTTGATCGAAGAGGGTGCGGTGGAAGCACTGGAGAGAGAGATGTCAGAAGGATATCTGAAGGAATATATCTCTCCGCTGCTCATCTGTGACACAAACACATATAAAGCTACTGAGGAAATCATGGAGGGAATCTTTGACAGATGCCAGGTGCTCGTCCTGGAAGCAGAGGGACTCCATGCGGACAATTACGCAGTAGAAATCGTAGAAAATAATATGGAAGAGGATATTGACCTGATTTTGGCAGTAGGGGCAGGCACCATACATGATATCAGCCGCTATGTGGCCTTTCAGTATAAGATTCCATTTGTTTCGGTTCCTACTGCCGCAAGCGTAGACGGATTCGTATCTACTGTTGCAGCTATGACCTGGGACGGGCTGAAAAAGACTATGCCCGCCGCTGCGCCTATGGCTGTCTTTGCGGACACAAATATTTTTGCAAATGCGCCCAAGAGGCTTACAGCATCCGGCGTATCAGATCTGTTCGGCAAATATATCTGTCTGGCAGATTGGAAGATTGCCCATATGCTCACTGGGGAATATTACTGTGATTATGTGGTGGAGCTTGAAGAGAAGGCGCTGCGCACGGTGAAATCCAGCCTTCGCGCCATCGCACAGGGAGATGAGGAAAGCTGTGAGAAGCTGATGTATGCGCTGATCCTGTCTGGACTGGCCATGCAGATGGTAGGAAATTCCCGCCCGGCGTCCTGTGCGGAGCATCATATGTCCCATCTTTGGGAAATGGAAGTTATAAACGGACATTTGGACGCTCTTCACGGAGAAAAAGTCTCTGTGGGAACCGTGCTTGTCCTGAAAGAATATAAACGGATCGCCAGAGCCATCCGTAAGGGAAACTGCCAGGTAGTGCCTTATGAAGACAAGGATAAGGAACTGCTTGAGGAAACCTTTGGAAAAAAAGGACTGCTGGAAGGAATACTTAAAGAGAATGAGCCGGAGCTTCTTTTGCAGGTACAGCCAAATGTACTGGAAAGACATCTGGAGGAGATTGCAGATATCATAGAAGAGATTCCTGATGAAGAGGATATGCTTCATATGCTGGATAAGGCAGGATGTACTGCAAGCGTATATGACATTGGCCTGAACGAGGATATCGTGCAGATGAGCCTAAGGCTTTCTCCATATGTGAGAAGAAGGCTGAGCTTTATGCGCGTGAGAAAAATGCTGGATATTAAAGGAGAATAACTATGCGTGTGGGAATGGGATATGATGTACATAGACTGGCACCGGACCGGGATCTCATCATAGGAGGAGTAAAGATTCCTTTCGAAAAAGGGCTTTTGGGACATTCGGATGCAGATGTCCTTGTACATGCAGTGATGGATGCGCTTTTAGGAGCAGCAGCCCTTGGGGATATCGGACAGCATTTTCCCGACACGGACCCGGCATACAAAGGGATCTCAAGCCTTTTGCTTTTGAAAAAGGTGGGAGAGCTGATAGAAAGCCATGGATTTTCCGTGGGAAATATTGACGCTACTATTATTGCCCAGAGGCCTAAGATGGCCCTGCATATTCCCAGGATGAAAGAAAATATGGCAGAAGCCCTTGGGATACCGGAAAACTGCCTGAATATCAAGGCAACCACAGAAGAAAAACTT
>CALIZJ010000293.1 GCA_938028845.1 uncultured Blautia sp. | reverse complement strand
GTTTGGGCTTACCCCGAAGCAGATCATGGAAAGCCTGCGCTTAAACCGGCCTATTTACAGGCAGACCGCTGTGTTTGGGCATTTTGGAAGAAAGGAATTCCCTTGGGAGCGGACGGATAAAGTGAAAGCTCTCCGGGATACGGTGATCTGATGCCCTGGGTCACGGAGGAAGAAATCCAGGCGGCGAAAGCAATGACAGCGATTGAGTACCTGCAGAAATATCAGCCGGACCGCCTGAAAAAGACCAATACCCGGAATGAGTGGGAACTGACTGACCATGACAGCTTTAAGATTAATGAGATTACCAGCAAATGGCATTGGAAATCCAGGGATATTGGCGGGGTTACGGCTCTGCGTTTCCTGACAAAGGTGGACGGTATGGATTTCCCGGAAGCGGTACAGCTGCTTTGTGCGGAGAACCCTTCCTACATACCTCCGGAAGCTGCCCCGAAAGCCGCAAAGCCTTTTGTCCTTCCAGACCGGAATGGCAGCAATGACCGTATCTGGCATTATCTGATGAGCCGGGGCGCCAGTAAAGAAGCAGTGAAGTATTGCATCCAGCTGGGGATCTTATATGAGAGCCGCCCCTACCATAATGCAGTTTTTCTCGGGAAAGACGCACAGGGGAAGGCACGGTATGCGTTCCTACGGGGAACTTACGATGGATCCGGGAAGAAGCCCTTTAAGATCGAGCAGGCTGGCAGCGACAAAGCGTATAGCTTTTGCATCCCACCTGTCCGGGAATCTTGCCGGGTGGCTGTTTATGAAGCCTGCATTGACGCACTGGCCCATTTGAGTTTAGAGGGGAAGGCAGATAAATACCGCCTGTCCCTTGGCGGGATCAGCGCACCGAAGGAAGGGGAAAAGCGGCGTGGGATGAAAAAGCCGCCGGCATTAGAACATTTTTTAAAGGAACATCCAAAGATTCAGGAAATAGAGATCTGCACAGATAATGATTTTGCCGGGAGATGGGCCTGTGCCCATTTAAAGGAAGCTTATGGGGCAAGTTTTAAGATCATAGAAAACCTACCGCAGCTTGAAGGTGCGGATTATGGGGACCTGGCAAAAATGAAAAAAGAACAAAGAACATATACCAAAACAGAGAAAGGGAGGTGATGCGGATGGATCCAGAAGAAATGATCCGGATAGACCTGCTGACGCCTTTAAGCGGCACTTTTTATCCGGATGAACCGGATATGGAAACTCCGGATGAATGGGATTTTTATGAAGGAGATTTTGTAAAGATGGATGGGGCCGACCTTGCCGCTTACCAGGAAGAAATCCAGGAAATGGTGGATAAGGAAAATGAACTGGGAAGCGAAAATGGGGAACCATGCAACCTGATGGAATATTTTTACGGCAGCTATGCCATTAACGAAAAGGTGCAGAGCGCTGTCGTGTCTGTGAAGGAAATAGACGGGGTGCTGTATGGCTGTACGACCCTGCAGCTGAAGGAATTCCTTGACACACAGCAGCTGAAAGAACTGTGTGAATATATCACCGGCCAGTATAGCGACGGCTGGGGGGAAGGGTTTGAGCAAAGGGACATTGCCATAGATGGCGGGACCCTGAATGTCCATTTTTACCAACCCCAAGATTTCCAGTTCCGGGAACTGTCGCATCAGGAAACGGCAGGGATGCCAAAACCAAAGGAAAAAACGCCTGGCCGCCCCCAGTTAAAACTTTTGGGGCATGACGGGAATATTTTTTCCATTCTTGGGGATGCAAGACGCCTGCTTCTGCGGAATGGGCAGTCTAAGGAAGCCAGTGAGATGACCGAGCGTGTCAACCAAAGCGGGAATTACTACCAGGCGCTTGGAATCATAAGCGAATATGTAGAAACTGAATTAAGCGTCCGGAGACAGGAGAAACCGGAAAAGCCAGCAAAGAAAGGGAGAGAAGGTGAATGCCGATGAGCTTTTATTGGATGAATCTCCCGATAGAAGGAACGCTGTATCCAGAAGGCTCCGTATTATCCGGCCATTCTCTTGCACAATATGAAAGGCAGATCCAGTACATGCTCCATAACGTTGTGTCTACGAAGGAAATGCAGGATAATGGAAGGCTTCTTTTATCCCTTCCGGAAGGGAAGCTGAAAGGGAGGATCCTTGCGGCAGATTTAAGCGTTATGGCTGAGAAGGGGGAATTACTAGGGAGGCTCGAATTGGAAACGGCTCTCCCACTCCTGCCAGGGGAACTATCTGACCTGCAGGCATATCTTCAGCAACAGTTTTCCAAAGGGTGGGGAAACTGGTTCCAGCAAAAGCCGATTTTTAACGAGCAGAAAACATTGCTGATCCGTTTCCTATCGCCAAAGGTGTACCAGATTTCTGACCAGAAATATGAGATCACTGAGATTTCCCATCCTAAATTCCCGTGGCTGCACCGTATCCGGGCGCTGGTTCAGGTGAATGAGGATGTAAGCCGGGGAGCGCTGGGAGGATATGTGGAATCCTTACAGAACCTTTCCCAAGAAGGGCATTGTTGGATCTATGACGATGCAATCGCCTGTGAGGACTCCCAGGTTATCCAGGATGGCCGGTTATTTGACGGAGCAATAGCCAGGGACAGCGCACTGGTCAGCGGTGACGCCAGGTTATTTGAGCGTGCAAGCGCAGAGGGACATAGCTGTATCTTAAGCGGGGAATTAAATGGCGCTGCCAGGGCTGCCGGGAATGCTGTCATCAAACAGGCAGAAAATGGACACTCTCCCCTGATTACTGGCCACAGCAATATCTATGGAACGGTCTGTGGTTGGTTTGTAGTCAAAGACAATATTTTTTCGGAGGAAACATTGCTGAACCCTACTGAGGATATGTTTGTCATAGAGAATGGAACCCGAAGCGTGATGGTAAAACATAGGAAACTGGAGCCACCGGACCGGCGGGGAGAAAAAGAGGCCCTTCCGGGACATGAAAAAATGACAAAGAGACAGGAGGTGCGGTAACCGTGTTTTCCTATAGAAATATCAGGAAGAAACCCCGGAAACGGGGCGTAAAAAATGACAGAAAGGATGATGCCTATGGAGAATCACCTGCAACTTGACCAATTGATGAAAGACGGGACATCCCCGGTGGAATCCCTTGGAGGCGAACACTGGCGTATCCTGCATGGGGATACGCTGAAGCTGATCAAGGCATTCCGCCCGGGGATTTTTGATGCCCTTATCACAGATCCCCCCTATGCGTCCGGAAGCTCCAAACCAAATGAGCGTAACCGTACCACGAATCAGAAATACAGCAGCATGAAAGCGGAAAATGCCCTCCCGGATTTTG
>CALIZJ010000292.1 GCA_938028845.1 uncultured Blautia sp. | reverse complement strand
CTGGGCTTCTCTGTAACCTGCGGAACCAATTGGGCAAATGCAAATCTCCCGGATACGTGGAGCTATGACGGGGAACCATATAATCCAGACAATAAAGCTGCTTCACAGGTACTGGATTATGCCACGATCATCCTTGGCCCGGGAGAGCGGTTCAGCGGCGAACTTCCCAAAGTAAGAGCAACTGTCGGCAGCGAAGAGGGTTCCACAAGCGATATGCACAGTTCGGACGGGAATTTCACCAGACAGATTTTTGAGGGAGCCGTATCCGCACGGATCATCCGCGGCAGAAAAGGAGCCGGAGAAAATTATGCAGAGGGCCAGGGAACCGGTATCCTGGACTTTTCTTCCTTAACAGACATAACGGAATGGGTAAAAGAAGAAAAGGGAACCTATACGCTTGACTGGACGGCTCCTGATGATGGACAATATGCGCTGTTCGTTTATTGGATGCATGGAAGCTGCCAGACAGCAGATCCATCAGTCAGCACCAATTATACAGTAAACTATGTGGATCCCTACGGAATGGACGCACTGATCGAATACTGGGAGAAAGTGATACTTACCGATGAAATGCGGGAAACGATCCGAGAGAACGCAAGAGGCGAGATTTATATGGATTCTCTGGAACTTCGGACAGAGGGAGCAGGAGGCATTCTCTGGGGATATACGTTCAAAGAAGAATTCCGCAAGAGGAAAGGCTATGATATTACGCCCTATCTGCCCCTTATTACAGAGGCTGTTTCCGCCACAAGAACAACGGAAAATCCAATCGAATATGACTATACAGCAGAGGGCGAAGAGAATCTGAGAAATGTAGAAAAATTAAGAAATGATTTCTATGACGTCTCTTCCCGGCTCTATGTGGAGAATGTACTGAAACCTCTTAAGGAGTGGCTGCACGGACTGGGAATGCAGCTTCGGGCAGAACCGTCTTATGGAATGTATTATGAAATATCTACGCCAGGAAAGTATCTGGATGATGTGGAAACGGAATCTTTTGCGCAGAATGGAGACGTTGACCTGTTTCGCGGCCTTTTGGGTTCCGCAAATATGTACGGGGTGCCTCTCTCCAGTGAGACAGGAGCAATATGGGAGAATGAAAAGCCCAGCAATTACACAAGGCCAATGGATGATTGGACACAGCTGTGCTATCTGCAGTTCGCAAATGGTGTATCCAGAACAGTTTTTCATGGATATTCAGCTATAGAGGGCTCTGAGAAAGAGACAAGATGGCCGGGCCATGAGGGAATGTACGCATATTGTACAGAGCGGTGGAACAGCCGTCAGCCGGCGTCAAAGGATTTCCCGGCTTTTACAGAAATGCTGGCGCGCAACCAGAAGGTACTGCAGCAGGGAACTCCTTCCAGAGATATTGCCATACTCAGGACAGATTATGCTTTCTTTAATTATGGGTTTGAAGAAGGACGGGATACTCCGTTTTATAATAACCAGATGTATGACAAACCATATTATTATAGTGATCTGTCCCTGCAGCAGGCGGGGTATACCTATGACTATTTTTCACCGCAGCTTTTGGAGGACGAAGAAAATGTCCGATGGAATGGAAGGGCACTGCAGCCGGATGGCGCTGCTTATCAGGCGATCATCATATATCAGGAGACCATGGAAAAAACAGCGGCCAAGAAGCTTCTTAAGATTGCGCAGGACGGACTGCCTATGGTATTTGTAAATAATGTTGACGAGACGCTCACCCTGAATGGAGAAAAATACCATAATGGCAAGGCGGGAAGCAGGAGTAAATTCGCAAGTGACACGGATGAGTCGGTAAAAGCGATCACAGATCAGATAAAGGCGCTTGGCAACGTAGCGGAAGTGGAAACGCCAAAAGAAGCTTTAGCGGCGCTTCGTTCTTTTGGGGTAACGCCGAGAGTTGCTTTTTCTAAGCCAAACGACAAGATTTTGACTGTATCAAGAAACGACAGGGAAAATAAAATCTTTTATACTTATGCATATTCCTACAAGGCAGCGGTCAATAGAGGAGAAGAACCTTTTACCTTTACCATGGAAATCAAAGGAGAAGGCTCTCCGTATGAACTGGATGACTGGACTGGAGAGATAACAAAGCTTGGAAATTATAAGATACAGGATGGAAGGACCAGTGTCACGCTGACACTTCAGCCTGGCGAATCCACGATCATCGCGCTGGACTTAAATGCTGCGGCAGAGGAAAAGATATATGCTGTTTCAACAACAGCGGATCAGATAAGTATCAAGGATGATGCTTTGATGCTTACAGCAAAGAAGAGCGGAACTTATAAGACTCTCCTGAATACTGGAGAAGAAGTGCAAACACGTGTGGACGTCCCGGAACCGATTCTTGTTGACCGCTTTGACATTATGATCGAAGACTGGAACGCAGGAGACAGGCGGGTTAATACAGAAGAAAAATTTGGACATACGACGACAGAAGTTTATTATGAGACGAAAAAGACAAAGCTGGAGTTTAAAAACAGCAGACTGATGCCCTGGAAGAATTTACCGGCGTCAAAGGAGCAGTTGGAAAGTCTGGGATATGAAGGAGCGCAGATGCAGGACGTATCCGGTATCGGAACGTATAAAGCCGTATTTTGCATTCCAGAAGACTGGAAAGAGAATACCGGAGCCTATCTTCAGCTTGAAAACGCGGGAGGTGCCTCTGTTGCCGTTTATGTCAATGATAAAAAAGCGAAAGGCGTTAATACGAGGACTCTGAAAGCAGACATCAGCGACCTGCTCTATCCGGGGGAGAATACAATCTGTATTGAGGTGGCAACCAGCCTGTACAACCGCCTTGTCCAGAGAGGCTATTACAGATTCCTTGGAGAAGATTTGAAACTGGAGCCTTTTGATTACGGGCTTACAGGAAACGTGTCTATTATCCCCTATTCAATTACAAAGATATACAAAAGGGTTAAAGTAAACGACAATTAAAAGTATCGTGGAAAATGATAATTTTTCCATGAAACAGATAAAAAAACAGGTGGGCTTTTGCTAAGCCCACCCTATTTTTCTTTAGCTTGATTGCAATGTTTTCGATACAGAAAACAGCAAATTCCAGCTCGTTGGTGTTTTCAATTTTAACCTCTTCTAACATGGCGCTGATCCCTCCGGTATTCATAGTGAACGATCCATTGTCTAAAGGTGATTTTGATATGGATATTTTAAAGCAGTATGCTGGAAAAATCAATGAAACTCTCTAAACTTTTGACCGCTTATTATCAATAGCTATACTCCGCTATTCTCGAATTACCGCCTGTTTTTATATTACCGTATTCAAAAAATGTCTCGTTCTCCCGTTCCCTGTGATAACATTTTTCCGGAGTATGCTTTTGTTTTTAATTGTTTATATAAACGTTTATATAAACAATTAAAAACCAGGTGGAAAGATAAAAATAATTATGCAATACTTACAATAATATGATTAAAAATATGTGCATTATCACGTTTGCTTAGAAGAAATATAAAAAACTATTGAAAAAATATATAAACAGTTTATAATAATGTTTATAAAAAATGTCTGACTGCCATAGCAAAGAGAAACAATATTATCATTAAGCTTAAGGAGGAAATGAAGATGGATCACATTAAATTAGGCTATGCACCAACAAGAAGAAGCATTTTCAGCGCACCGGATGCCATTAAATACAGAGGGCTTACCGCAGACCGTCTGAAAGAGCTGGGAATCGATTTTGTAGATATTACAGATATTAATGAAGAAGGACTTCTCTATAATGATGAAGACAGAATAAAAATTGCAGAAAAATTTAAAGCGGAGAAGATCGACGGCCTTTTCCTTCCACACTGCAACTTCGGAACAGAGTACGAATGTGCGCGTCTTGCAAAAGATTTAAACGTGCCGGTACTTCTGTGGGGACCTCTTGATGAGCGTCCGGAGCCGGACGGAACACGTCTTCGTGATACCCAGTGCGGACTTTTCGCTACAGGAAAGGTATTAAGACGTTTCCGTATTCCGTTTACCTATATGACCAACTGCCGTTTAAACGACCCGGTATTTGAAAGAGGAATCCGTGATTTTATGGCAGTCTGCAATGTAGTAAAGAAATTTAAAAACATTCGTATTTTACAGATCTCTACAAGACCATTCGACTTCTGGACTACCATGTGCAATGAAGGCGAACTTTTGGAGAAATTCAATATCCAGCTTTCTCCTATCCCAATGCCGGAGCTTACCGATGAGATAAAGAAAGTAAAAGAAGAAAAGACAGAAGTAGAAAAGGTGATCGCATACTGCAGAGAAAACATGATCATCGAAGTAAAGGATGAAGAACTGGAAAATGTAGCTGCTTTGAAAGTTGCCATGAAGAATTTGGTGCAGAAATATGGATGCCAGGCAGCGGCAATCCAGTGCTGGAACCAGCTTCAGAGCGAGATCGGCATTATGCCTTGTGCAGCAAATGCGCTTCTTAACGAAGAGGGAATCCCGGTAGTCTGTGAGACAGATATCCATGGCGCAGTAACCGCTCTCATGGTGGAAGCGGCAGGTATGGGAGAAACCAGAAGCTTCTTTGCAGACTGGACCATCCGTCATCCGGACATTGAAAATGGAGAACTCCTGCAGCATTGCGGCCCATGGCCTATCTCTGTAGCAAGAGAAACACCGAAGATCACCTATCCATTGGCCTTTGATTATCCGGGAGCGATCACAGCAGAAGCAAAGCATGGAGATGTGACCCTGGCACGTTTCGACGGAGACAATGGAGAATACTCCCTGCTCCTTGGAAATGCAAAAGGTGTGGACGGACCGAAAGGAATGGGAACTTATCTCTGGGTAGAGGTAGACAATATCAAACGTCTGGAAGCGAAGATCGTAGAAGGACCGTATATCCATCACTGTGTAGGTATCCATAAGGATGTGGTTCCGGTATTATACGAGGCATGCAAATATATAGGCGTGACACCGGATCTGTACGATCCTATTGAAGAAGAAGTAAAGGCATATCTGAGGGGAGAATGAATATGGAAAATTTGACTGCTTTATCCTATGAGCTGAGAAAAGATGTCATCGAGATCATCCGCGCAGGAAAAGCCGGACATATCGGCGGTGACATGAGTGTGATCGATACGCTGATCGCGTTATACTTTAAAGAAATGAACGTAGGGCCGGATAATTTCACGGATCCGGAGCATGACCGTTTCGTTATGAGCAAGGGTCATTCTGTGGAAGCACTTTACGCGGTCCTGGCAAAGAAAGGTTTCTTTCCTATTGAAGAAGTGATTGAGAAATTCAGCAAATTCGGTTCCAAATTTATCGGACATCCAAATAACAAACTGCCTGGAATCGAGATGAATTCCGGTTCTTTAGGCCATGGTCTTCCAGTTTCTGTAGGCATGGCTCTGGCAGGAAAGATGAATGAACAGTCCTACCGTGTATACACCGTTATGGGTGATGGAGAGCTGGCAGAAGGTTCCGTATGGGAAGGCGCTATGGCGGCAAGCCATTATAAACTGGATAATCTCTGTGCAGTAGTGGACAGAAACCGTTTACAGATTTCCGGAAATACAGAAGATGTAATGCACCATGACGATCTTCATGAAAGATTCAGAAGCTTTGGATGGAACGTGATCGATGTAAAAGATGGAAACGATATTGACCAGTTGGTGGAAGCCTTTGAGGAGGCAAAGACCGTAAAAGGTAAACCTACTGTATTGATTGCAAATACCATAAAAGGCAAAGGTTCCCCGGTAATGGAAAACAAGGCTTCCTGGCATCACCACGTGCCAAGCGATGAGGAATATGAACAGATCATGAAAGACTTAGAGGAGAGAAAGGAGGCAGCCCTTCATGAGTAAGATTGCCAATAAACAGATGATTTGTGAAGTATTGATGGAGGCAGCAAAGACAGATAAGGATATTGTGGCTCTTTGCAGCGACTCCAGAGGAAGCGGATCCTTTACTCCTTTTGCTGATACCTATCCCAAGCAGTTTGTAGAGACGGGTATCGCAGAGCAGAATCTGGTAAGTATCTCCGCCGGCCTTGCAAAGTGCGGAAAAAAAGCTTACGCAGTATCCCCTGCCTGCTTCCTTTCCACCAGAAGCTATGAGCAGGCAAAAGTAGACGTAGCCTACTCCAATACAAATGTAAAACTTATCGGCATCAGCGGCGGCGTAAGCTACGGTGCACTGGGAATGAGCCATCATTCCGCCCAGGATATCGCCGCTATGGCAGCGATCCCGAATATGCGCGTGTATATTCCAAGCGACCATCTTCAGACAAAGGAACTTATGAAAGCACTTTTAAAGGATGAAAAGCCTGCATACATCCGTGTGGGAAGAAATGCAGTAGATCCGGTTTATGAAGAAGGAAACGTTCCTTTTGAAATGGATAAGGCAACCGTTGTTTGTGAAGGCACAGATGTGGCGATCATTGCCTGCGGAGAGATGGTAAAGCCGGCTAAGGATGCGGCAGAACTTTTAAAGGCACAGGGAATCAGCGCTACGGTTGTAGATATGTACTGTGTAAAACCTCTTGACAAGGCAGCTGTGGTAAAAGCAGCAGAAAATGCAAAGGCAGTCATCACAGTAGAAGAACATGCGCCATTTGGCGGACTTGGATCTATGGTAAGCCAGGTGGTAGGAGAACAGTGTCCTAAAAAAGTGATCAATATGAGCCTTCCAGATGAGCCGGTGATCACCGGTACCTCCAAAGAGGTATTTGATTATTATGGACTGAACGCAGAAGGAATTGCAAAAAAAGCAGCGGAGCTGGTGAAATAAAATGGGAAAATATGTATTAGGAATCGACCAGAGCACACAGGGAACAAAGGCCCTTCTCTTTGACGGAGAAGGGAGTCTCCTTTGCCGTGCAGACCTTCCCCATAAGCAGTATATTGACGAGCGGGGATGGGTGGAGCATGACCCGGAGGAGATTTACGCAAATACAGTGGCTGTTGTGAAAAAACTGGTGGAAAAAGCCGGGATTGATAAAAATGAGATCGCTGTCCTCGGTATCAGCAATCAGCGGGAAACCGCTATGGTATGGGACCGTGAAACAGGAAAGCCTGTATACAATGCGGTAGTCTGGCAGTGTGCCAGAGGAGCGGCTATCTGTGAAAAGATAGAAGAAGCAGGTTATGGGGATATGATCCGTTCCCACACAGGACTGCAGCTTTCCCCGTATTTTTCCGCAGCAAAAATCGCCTGGGTTCTCCAGAATGTAGAGGGAGCGCAGGAAAGAGCAGATGAGGGAAAACTTTGCTGCGGTACCATTGACAGTTGGCTGGTGTATAAGCTTACCGGCGGCAAAGTATTTAAAACAGATTACTCAAACGCATCCCGTACACAGATGTTTAATATTTCCGCTCTTTCCTGGGATGAGGAAGTATGCAGCCTGTTTAAAATTCCTCTTTCCTGTTTGGCAGAGGTGACAGACTCTGACGGAGATTATGGATGTACGGATTTTGAGGGATATTTGGAGCGGCCTATTCCTATCCGGGGCGTTCTGGGAGATTCTCACGGTGCCCTTTTTGGACAGGGATGTGTGGAAAAAGGAATGATCAAGACCACATACGGCACAGGTTCCTCCATTATGATGAATATCGGAAAAGAGCCGGTTTTCAGCAAAAGGGTGGTGACTTCTCTCGCCTGGAAGCTGAATGGGGAAGTAAATTATGTGCTGGAAGGAAATATTAATTATACAGGCGCGGTGATCACCTGGCTTAAGGATGATCTGGAGCTGATTTCATCTCCGGGAGAGACAGAGGAGCTTGCAAGAAAGGCAAACCCTAAGGATAAGACTTACCTTGTTCCCGCATTTACGGGACTTGGGGCTCCCTACTGGGACAGTGAAGCAAAAGGGATCATAAGCGGTATGACAAGAACCACGAAGAGAGCGGAGATCGTCCGTGCTGGATTGGACTGTATCGCTTATCAGATCACAGATATCGTAAAGGCTATGAGCGAAGAGTCCGGGATTGCCATCGGTGAGCTGCGCGTGGACGGTGGACCTACAAAAAACCGTTATCTCATGCAGTTCCAAAGCGATATGGCCAATGTCACGGTTCAGGTGCCCTCCGCAGAAGAGCTTTCCGGCATCGGTGCGGCTTATGCAGCAGGAATCGCGGAAGGAATCTATACCAGAGAAGAAGTATTTGCGAAAATGAGCCGGACAAAGTTCACTCCTTCTATGGAGGAAAGTGTCCGGGAAGAAAAATATGCAGGGTGGAAACATGCGGTTTCCCAGGTGTTGACAAAATAAAAAGGCTGGGTCCGAACTTTGCAGTTACGGATTGGTATGGCTTAATAGGCGTTTTGGCTTTATGAAGCAGATTTTAATGCCTAATCGCCTATTGCTGCTCATTATGCGGCCAGTAACAAAAAGAGACTGTCACGATGGCGGTCTCTTTTTGAATATTTCTATAGTTTTTATCCACTTTGTTTGTTAAAAGAATATACAGCTATTTTAAACGTGCTTCTAATTCTCGTATCCGCTTTTCCATTTCAAAAAGTGTTCTGTCTTTTTCGGCTTTCATTTCAGCTAAAGCAATATCCTTTTCAGCAAGAGCCTTCTTCTGCCGGTCGATGGTTTCCTGCATTTCATCGATCATATACTGGACAGTATTTTTATCCAGTTGTCTTAATTCATCTGAAAATATACCCATAATATTCTCCATATTCCTACAGATCTGGTAAACGTGTTCATATAAGTCCCGGAAATCAGGATAAAGGTTTAATAAGGAACCGATATCCTTCGGGTCATCACTGGACAAAAAGGTCAGCCATCCGTCCAGTCTGTTCTGAATACCTTTATTGTGCAGACTTTCTTTGAAAATGTCAAGGGGAATGAAGAAATAATTCTGAAGAAGTGGAAGGGTAAGACCAGTGTCAGATTTTTGTTGAAAAAAGTGTACATAATGATCCGGGTATTGAGAAAATTCCCGGGGACTTTTTTCGAAAAATACAATTACATATACATTTTTAATATCCCGGTAGGAAAATTTCTTTTCCTCTTTCTGGCTTCGCACCCGTTTATACTGGCGAAGGAGAAGATCCGCACCGTAGCAGGCGCTGCGCTCACCAGGGAAAGCGTAACCAAGCCGCTGTATTTCAATGTCGGCGATACTGCCGTCTTCCAGGCGGACTACAATATCCATGATAAGAAGGGCGGATTCGTCGCCTATGCGGCTGTTATCGTTGGGAAGGACTTCGATGATTTCCACCTTTTTCCCAAGGAGAAGGGAGAGAAGCTCGTTTAAATATTCCGGTGCGGTCTCAGGGTTCATAAGTTCTTTGAAGATACCGTCATAGAGAATTTTTACTCCTTTTACTCCGGTACAGAAATCCAGGAATTCTTCCCGGGCTTTTGGCGTCCAGCTTTGGAAAACAGTGTTCTGGTTCTGATCCTCTTGGATTTTGGCCAGAACCTCATTTCTGGTGGGAATAAGGGGAAAATATTGTTTCAAAGGTGCATTTTTCATAGACATAAACCTCCTCAGTAATATTTTTCGTTTTCGCGACGGGA
>CALIZJ010000291.1 GCA_938028845.1 uncultured Blautia sp. | reverse complement strand
GAACAAAGCAGTACGGCATTATGCGTTCTATCGGAATGGGGGCAAATCAGCTTTACAAGATGATTGCGGCGGAAGCCTTTACCTATGCGATACTTGGCTGTATTGTCGGATGTATCTTGGGGCTGCCGCTGAACAGGCTGATGTTCCAGTTTTTGATTGCAGATAAATGGGGAACTGCATGGCAAATCCCTGTGGGTTCCCTTCTTTTGATCGTGTTTCTCTGCCTTGCGTCTGCGGCGATTGCGATTAGACGCCCCATCCGTCAAATCAGCAGAATGGCAATCGTGGACACAATTAAGCTTCAACAGTAGCATAATGGTATGGCAAGAAAAAGGTAATAAGAAATGGATCAAATCGAAATCATCCTCCGCACTACTGCCTCATCTGGAAAAGTGACAGAGCAGCTTCTGGCAAAATTCGCTGCTGGAATGCCAGAAAAAGAGAATGTATTTCAGTATTCCGGTCTTTGTATTGATCCAGATAAACACCAGATTTCTTACCAGGGGAAGGTGCTTCCTCTGACGGAAACGTATGAATTTCAGACGTTTGTTTATCTCGCCAGTCAGCCAGGAAGAGTCTACACAAAAGAACAGATATATCGGGCAGTCTGGAAAGAGGAGCCGGTGGATGTAAGCAGTGCGGTGTTCTGTATTATCGGGAATATTCGCCAGAAGCTGCGGGAGGTAACAACAAAAGAATATATCCAGACTGTGTGGGGAGTTGGATACAAGTTTGTAGATGTCCCAGGGGAGTGAGCCCCTGGGATTTTCTAATAGTATAGTAATTAGGGTGTATTTTTGATATTATGAATAGCAAAGGATTACAATTTGAGGAGATATTGCGTATGCAGATATTTTATGGAGAGAAAGATATAGATTATAACAACCCAAATGGATATGCTTTTCTTAACTGGCGTTTCGATGATTCTATGGGAGGTAATAATAAAGAAAATCCATTTCAAGGAATTAGTGATAATTTTGAAATGGGGAAAGCATACATGGCAAATGCCGTCATAGCCTTATATTCTATTATATATAGCCATAACCCTCAAAATATGGCAGATACAATGGTGTTCCCTGTTTTATTTAGTGTGTGGCATGGAGTGGAATTATGGCTGAAAAGTAGTATCTATGCGATAAGTTTGATAACTAATACGGAGACTAAAATGAATCAAAATCATAATATTAAGGATTATTTAGATGCATTACGAGAAAGATTAAGCGAATTAAATATGAATTCTACAGAAAAAATGGCATTATCAGAAGTGGTAGAATTAGTTGAAGAGTTCAAACGTGTAGATGCTCGTTTTGATTTTGCAAGATATTCATTTGATAGAAAAGGAAATTATCAATTTTATAATGCTCCTGTTGGAGATGACAAACAATGGCAAAAGGGGTTAGCGACTGATATACAAGCGGTGCCAAATACGTGTATTAAACTGGATTCATTATTTAATCTGATTTTAGGGATTACAGATCATTTTCGAGATTTTGTGGAATATTTAATATTGGTTATTACAGAAGGTGGAAAATTGTCAGATGATTATTATGAGGCACACATAAAAATTTGCAAGACTTTTGAAAAAAAGTTAGATGATAAGATTGAGGATGAACCCGATCCTCTGAGACAAATTATACGAGCAATTAATTTATACATCTTGTGAAAAGATAAGAGACGGTTTCGTTTCTGACGAGAAATGGTCCTGTACACCGGATTGATTCCAGTTGTACAGGACATTCTTTATTCTTTTGCAGATACTTCCACCAGTTCCTCGTAACCGATCAGCGCCGGATCGTGAAACGCTTTTCCTGAATTTTCTTCCAGCGTGCGTTCTTTCTTAAAATAGAGCCGATAACTGTGGCCAGCCAGAAGCCGGGTATTTTTTTCCAGGCTGAAGCGGTATTCTTTCCCGTCTGCAGTACGGAAAAGCACCTGTTGGTTTCGAGTGAGGGGCGATTTCTCCCGCTTAACACAGGTGCCTTCCAGGATCAGGTAGTCTTCCGTCTTGATGGTACGATATAAAAGAAGGAAGCGGATGATGCAGCACACGCCAAGAAGCAGGCTCATGACCAGAAGGATGGTATCCTCCTGGGACAGGGCATAAACGCATCCAAACAGGACACAGAAAAGGCCGACTGCACAGATGGCAGCCAGCCGGGTAAATAATGGTTTCGGCATAGGTTTCTCCTTTCGGATTAAATCTTCTGGAACAGGATCTTCTGGTTCAGGTACAGGTTGCTGACCGCCTGCAGTACGGGATACTGGGCGTGAGTGATCTGCACGGTATCCGTAAGTGTGCTGCAGGTGTCTTCCGGTGAGGTGTAGAGCTTCTCCAGGATATCCTCTTCCTTGCGGATCAGGATGCCGCGCTCCATGCTGAGCAGCAGCTCTGCTGTGGACAGGGATGCTTTCCCGGCAAGAGCCAGGACTTCCCGCTCCGTGGGCGTGCATTTTGTTTTGCGCAGGAGCCGGGGAATGTCCTTTAGCTGCACCTGTCCTTTGGTGTAGAGCAGGAATACACTGGCAAGCCGGGGAAGAAAACGGTCCTCAACGGGTGTGATGGTCAGCGTCCCCAAAAGCCGGTACAGGGCATCCACGGCGCTTACCCCCATCCCTTTTACCAGAAGCCCCCGCAGGAGCAGACGGTTCAGGTAATGGGACAGCGGCAGAGAGATGGACTGGCCGGAGTCTGCACAGTTCTTTTCAAACAGACACTCCAGTTCCGGATAGGTCAGGATTTGGAAGGCTAGACAGCTCCACACCAGAAGCTCCTCTTTGGACATCCCGTATTCCTTCTGGTTATTGATCACATGGGGGACCGGTTTTCCGTTCACGTTTACAAACTGAAGACTGCCGACAGCGGTATAGAGCGTAAGCATAATTGTTCCTCCTTTATCGTTCAGGATAACAGGGCGCACAGCACTGCATCCTGCTGTAAAAATCTGCGGGCTTTGCTCAGCCAGGCCCGGATATGGTTGGAAGGCACCTGGTAGTGAGCGGACAGTTCTTTGGTTGAGTAGCCTTCAAGCTGGAAGCAGAGGGCCTCGATGCCTTTTTGGATGGTACTGCACTGGGAGGCTTTGAGTGTCTCCAGATAAGCACCTGCCGCCGTATCCTTCAGTGCCAGGGGCGTTGCATCCGGGCCGGTTTCCAGTTGCTGGCCAATCTGCAGGGACGCCGGAGCATCCAGCAGATCTTCCTGCAGCGGGCAGAAAAGATCTTTTTCCCGGATTTCGTGACGCCAGAAGTCAAAAATGGCATTGCGGATCGCAGCTGCAGCGTATGGAGCGAAGGGAAACCCTTCCCCGCAGGAGACGGCTGCCCGGCACAGGGCCAGATATCCGATCTGGCAAAGTTCCCGCCGCTGCTCGCTGGTTAAAGGGAATCCCTGAATCAGTGAGCGGATAATCTTGGGGACCAGATCCATATGCTCTTCCGCCAACTGCTTCTGGGCGGGCGTCATAGGCTTTAACATCACATTTCCCTCCCTTCAGAGTGCCGCCTGGAGGCGGGGCCGCTGGTGTGCCAGAAGTTTCCTGGACTCCCGGATCACCTGGTCGCACATATAGTTCCCGAACATCCCGATGTGCGCCTGCTCATCGGAGAGGCAGAACTTGTCCGCCATCCAGTGATAGGCGTCGGGGCGGCTTAAGATTCCCCTCAGCCAGATCTGGTCAAAGATCTGATGTGCCAGCATCCGTTTCTTGCGAAGTTCCTGGTCTGCCAGCGTGCCTTTGGGGATCCGGGTTCCGGGGTGGACACCTACATAGGCGTCACATTTGGGATAGTTGCTGCATACATAAACCTTGCCGCCGTAGGACTTCTCCCCATAGACGAAGGAAGCGTCCCGGAGGATGGCAGTGCCGCCGCAGTATGGGCAGCGGATGGATTTCTTCTGTTTCATAGTCTGTTCACCTCAATTTCATGCGTATGGCATAAGTACGGCATACGTTTATCATTCTCTACGTATTGCTTACTTATAGTGTAAGGATAAAGGTGACAGATGCCCATAGGATGAGCGCCGAAACTGGTCCCAGATCCGGACCAAATGGCACGTTTCACCATTTTTACGGCCAGTCCGAGTAAAAGATGGCCTTGATCAGCGGAAAAAGGCCGCTGTCCGTGAAGCGCTCATAGTTGACCGGTGTGAAGATGAATCCGGCACAGAAGATACGCACCAGAAACAGGATCACCAGAATCTTGCAGACCAGGTAGAGCCGCATGGTGCGGGGCGTCCAGGGCTTTGTGGGGCGGAACTTCCGGTACATGATATAAAGCATGGGGAGAAAAATCAGGGTGGTAAATGCCCTGTCGATCCAGCAGACAATCAGAATCAAATAACTCATGTGATGCTCCTCCTTTCGTTTTCTTACTTATCCCATACGTAGAAGCCCTGCAAAACGCAACTTTACCAGTCATAGCAGGCTGCCTCCTGAAGACGCAGCAGTGCTTCCGGAAGACAGGGGGCATCAAGCAGCCCTTCTTTCTCCAGGTAGGGCCGGTACAGGGAGGTAAACTGCTCCATGGTCAATGCGCCGGCGCACTCGGTGGGCTCCGGAGGCCGGGAGAAAAGAAGCCTGGCATCCCTCATGGGGAGGATACAGGGCTTCCCGTCCCGATCCGGATGGTACAAAAAGTCCGGCTGTCTGCAGTATCCCGGAGTTTTGCAGGAAACGCAGCGCACATATACGCACTGGTGCCAGTTCCCCTCACAGCAGTCCAGAAAATGGCGGATATGCTTGGCATCCGCCGTACAGTGGATTCGTTCCATATCTGTCACCTTCCTTAGAAACAGGCAGCCCCGGTAAGAGGAGCTGCCTGTCAGAATCAGGGTTAAGGGTTATTTGTTCTCCTTCTGTTTCCGTCTGTGCAGATACAGGATGGTCAGTGTCCCGGCAAGGACAAGCGCGCCTGCCCCGATGCCAAGGTATAGAAGGATCGGTGCATCATCCCCGGTCTTGACCGGATTAGATACGGACGGAGTATCTTTTGGTTCTTCCGGTACTTCCGGAGGATTTTCAGAAAGATGCACGGTCTGTCCCGCATCGTCGATATCCCGGTGTGAGCAGATCTCCCACTGTGTCCCGTCCTCGTCTACATAGTAGAGCGTTTCAAAGACAACCAGGGATTTCCCTGCAAGGGAGCTGCCGTCTAAGGTAAAGAGAACCTCTACGGAGCCGCTGCGCTCTTCCGGTGTAAATGCGGTTTCTGCAGTGACCGGATTTCCGTCAAGAAGCAGTTCTTCCCCGGTCTCCTGATCCATCAGCACACCCTTTAAGAGATAGGATGCTCCGGGAATCAGGTTTTCATAGGAAACCGTATCCTTAATGGTTACTTCACTGTCGGCCAGGATTTCCTGATCCCCGTCCTCCCCGTCCGTGGCAGAGGTGCCGATCTGCGGGAAGTAGATACTTTGAGGTTCTGAAGAAATTTCCCTGTGGGACGCAACCACCTGATCTTTATAAAGGATCTCCTCGAAGACCACCAGGGTTTTTCCGGCCAGTGCCTCTGCATTAAAGGTAAAGGTCAGCTCGGTGGTTCCGGAAGTCTCCTCCGGGGTAAATTCTGCTTCAGCCGTCACGGGCTTCTCATCGATCAGCAGCTCTTCGCCGGTTTCCTGATCCATCAGCGTGCCGCGGATCGTGAAGGTTTCCCCGGCAAAAAGGTTCGTATATTCGGCTGTATCCGTAATGGATGCTTCCGCCTTTGCAAGCCCGGTCTGGTTTCCAAGCTCCGGATTTGCTGCAGTGGTGCTGACAGAAGGCAGAACCAGTGTCTGCTCCGGTGAACTAAGATCCTGGTGGGAAGCGATTTCTTCCTCCCCATAATACAGGGATTCAAAGACAACCAGTGTCTTACCTGTCGCTTCCGTGGCGTTGAAAGTGAACTCCACATCCACGGTCCCTTCCGTGCTTTCCGGTGTAAAGGTCAGCTCAGAAGTCACGGTTTCCCCGTCAATCTCCAATGCTTCCCCGGTTTCTTTATCCATTAAGATGCCTTTAAGTGTCAGTTCCTCGCCCGGCTGGACATTGGAATAGGACACCGTATCAATGAGTGTTACCTCTTCATCTGCGTGAGCCATCTGAAGGCCGGTTTCGGAATCTTTCACCTGAGTACCGATCTCCGGGAAGAAGATGGACTGGTCCTGATCCTCGATATCGGCGTGAACAGCCATTTTCAGGTCATCCTGCCAGAGTTCCTCGAAGCAGACCACGGTGGTTCCGCCAAGGCCCGTAGCGTCAAAGGTAAATTCTACTTCCACGCTGCCGGTAGATTTTTTCGCCGTAAAGGTCGTCTCTGCTGTGATCGGTTTTCCATCAATCTCAAAAGGTTCCCCGGTTTCTTTGTTCATGAGCGTGCCGACCACCCGGTATTCCACGCCTTTTTTCAGCCCTTCATACTCAACCGTATCGACAATCGTTACCTTGTCATCGGGCTTTGCCATATGGGAGCCGCTTTCTTTATCCAGTGCAGTGGTGGCAATCTCCACTTTGTCATTGGTCAGCGTTCCCAGGTCGATGGTAACAGAGTCCCGGTACACTTCCACATCAAAGGTAAGAAGATTTCGGCCTTCATTGGCTTCACAGCGCTGTTCTTCGATGGTGTAAGTATCATAGATCAGGGCGCCTTTGGAGTCATCCGGCTCGGAGGTGCCAAACCAGATGCCGTCTTCCGCAGTCTCACCCCGGTTGGTATTGGAGGTATGTTTGTTCCACTCTGCGGATGTGCTGGCGTATCCATTCTGGTCGGTCACGATGGTATGGCTCTCGCCGGTTGTTTTAGAAGTAATGGTAAACGGTACGCCTGCGAGACGGGACAGATCCCCGTCACTGACCTTCACAAGCTCCAGATCCCCACGGATGACCTGGTTTTCAATGGATGAGCCGGTTTCGGTCAGTTCCACGATCTTGCCGTCTTCCGTGATGTCAAATTCCAGAGAGATACGGCCCTCGTTCAGATACCCTTTGGGTGCTTTTGTCTCATCCACCCGGTAATGGCCGTAAGGCAGGGCATCTTTCGCAGTGGAAGCCAGCCCTTTCTCATCAGTCACAAGCGTCAGGACGACTTCCCCGTTTTCATAGGTTTCCCCGTCCACGATCACCGGATTGGCATTTAAGCTGGTGATGGTAAATTCTGCACCCTCTAAGGTAGCACCGCCCTGAGCGGCAGCTTCCCCGGTTTCGATGTCACGCTTCTGCACTTTGACGCCGCCACGGATGATCTGGTTTGAGATGGAGCTGTCTTCTCCGGTCAGATCCACCATTTCCCCATTCTTGGAGATGGTAAACTCAGCGGAGAGAGTGCCTTCCCCTAAATAACCGGTGGGAGGCGTTACCTCGTCTACCCGGTAACTGCCGTAAGGCAGAGCGTCTGCAGCACTGGAAGCCAGTCCGGAGGCATCGGTCTTAATGGTCAGGACCACTTCACCCTTCTGATAGGTCTTCCCATCGACGACCACCGGGTTCTCGTTTAAAGAGGTGATGGCGAACTCTGCGCCTTCCAGTGTAGCGCCGCCCTGGGGCGTGGTGCCGCCGGTTTCCAGATCCCGTTTCTGTACTTTGACACCGCCCCGGATGACAGCATCCGGTACATCCGGCGCCTGGTAAGCAGAAACAGTTTCTTCAGTTCCGCTGCTGGAAATGGGTAGAACGAATACGGTATCATTGAGCTGGTAGCCCGCTGGCGCTTTGGTTTCCTGAATGGTCACAGTACCAAGAGGCACGCACAGCGTTTTCCCGTCGCTTGCGTAGTAGAACGCATCCCCGCTGACCTTGTATTCCTCCGTAAAGGAAATCTTCCCGTCTTCTCCTGTGCGGAATACCCAGGTGCGGGCAGGCTCACTGCCGTCTGCAGCCGGATCCGTATCGGAGATGGTGGTGTAGAACTTCACGGTAAACTCCGCATCCTTCAGGCTGGCAGCGCCCTGGGGAATGGCATCCTTTAAGTCTGCATCCAGCTTTTGAAGCACCAGGGAGAGCGGATTGTTCTGGGGGATTTCCTTGACATCCGCTTTTGCTGTCTCACCCGAAGAAACGGTCACATCATAGGCATTGGTATCCAGGGCGTATCCCGGAGACGGTGAAAGTTCTTTGATCGTATAGCTGCCGACTTCAAGATCTCCGGATTTGGCATAGCCATTCTCATCGGTGGTCAGTGTCTCTACCAGATTATTTCCCTGATAGATACCATACTGGGCGCCTTTTAAGCTGTAATTGCCGTTCCCGTCAGAAACGGAGCTGTTTGCCGTGGATTTCTGGATCTCGATCCAGCCGTAGGGCTTTTCGTACCAGCATCCCGCAACGGTCTGATTGGTGTCAGACGGGATGATAAAGGCACGGAAGGACTCCGGCGGAGCAGGCAGTCCCTGAATCGCATTGGCAATTTCAACAGCTTTATCAATGTAATTTTGTGGTGCGCCATAAAAGGCACCGCTTCCAGCGTCATAATTGCTGTACACATAGGAAGCCACCAGATGACCGATTACATAGCGGTCATTTTCAGACCAGCCGCTTAAATAGGTGCCGGCGATGTTCTGTTCTTCATAGCCGTAACCGCCGGGCAGGTAGTAGAGCGCTTTGCGAAGCGCAGAGTCTTTTCCCAGCAGGTCATACTGATAGCTGCCCGCCGCCGGCGTTTTTTTCATGGGCTGGACACAGTAGGCAGTGCCGTTATCGTCCACAGACATCTTTGTGGTAAAGTAATCCCCGTAGGAAATCAGTTCCCCGGTCTTAAAGTTTAAGGTTCCGTCCGCTGCATGGGCTGTCATGGGGCTTGTGATCGCTGTCCCCGCAAGGACGATGGCTGCCATCAGGAAAGCGAAACAGCGGCGGAGGATGTGGGTTTTGATTCGTTTCATAAGTCTCCTCCTTTTCAAAAAGGTACAGGGGAATGAAAAAAGGAAGTGTCTGCCCTGTATCAGACACTCCCCATAAGTTGCATTGGCACCGTTACCCGGCAGCTTTTTGTTTATGCCGTTCCAGGATCTCCAGAAGTTCCTGCCGGTCTGTAGTGATCAGCTCTTTTTCCAGGGCGGATGCCTTAAACTCCACGGTGATGTTATTGTTATTCGTGGAAATCAGACCATTGCCCCTCTGGAAGTGTGTAATGTTCATCACCTCCGTTTCCGAGAGATGCAGGATCTGTTTCACCCGCTGCGCCTCTTCATCTTCCATATTCAGGACAATCTTCGTCTTACAATTATTGATAATGCCCTTGCCGTACTTGCCGTCATCAAGGGCAAAAAAGTCATTCAGATCCTGTGTGGCAAAGACGGCAGAACCGCCGTATCCACGGATGATCTTCGCAATCTCCAGAACAAATTCTGCAGCCAGGCGGTTGCTGGACGCGCCGATAAGCTGCCAGACTTCATCTACGAAGATGGCTTTTTCCTCCGTCCGGTTTTCTTTGGCAATATCCCAGACGTAATCCAGGGCAACGAACATCCCCACAGTCAGCAGATCCCCGGTCAGTTCGGAGATATCAAGGACGGTATATTTATTGGTCAGGTCCACATTGGTCTGCTGGTTAAAAGAGGATGCAGAGCCGTGAACCAGCCGGTTTAAGATGTGCGCCATGCGTTTTGTGTCATCACTTTCCATCAGGATATCGTAGACATCCTCCAGAATGGGCATGGCTTTATACCGGTCCGGATAGGCCGGATCGATCAGGGATTCATTTTTGTGAGTAATCCCTTTTCTTGCATAAGTCTTGATCAGCGCCTCGTCCAGAAGCTGCCGCTCCTCATGCGTCATGTCCGGGATGAGCAGGCTGAAGAAGATATGCAGCTTCTGGATCTTCCCGGCGAGCGCCGAGTTGTCCATGGAAGGACCGTCCAGCAGCTCATTGACGGAGTTATCCGTTCTCCGGATCTCCATGATGTTGATGCAGTTGCGGCTGGCAGGGGAAATCTGGATAAACTCCCCGCCGATATTCTTGCAGGCCCGGTAGAACTCATGTCCTTTCAGCGGAGCGATAATAAATACTTTGATATTTTTGCGCCGCATCCGGGTGGAAAAAAGCTGCATGGTGAAGGTTTTCCCTGCACCGGAGCAGCCCAGGATTGCAAGATTGGCATTTTTATACTGTCTGGAATCAAAGATATCTGCAATAACCAGGGAGTTATTGTGTTTGTTGACACCAAATAAAATCCCGTTGTCATCGCAGATCGAGTAGCTGACGAAAGGATAGCAGCTCGCTGCCCCGCTGGTTAAAACGTTCCGCTTGGAAAGCTGGAACAGCTTCTTGTCCAGGGATGCCAGAGGCAGAGTGGATAAAAAGCCCTGTTCCTGCAGAAAATAGCAGGTTCTCAGGTCCATGTCCTGGGAGATCAGGAGCTTTTTCATCTCCTGTACCCGCCACTGCAGTTCCTCTAAAGTAGCGGCTGTGACGGTAATGAGAAGGCTCATGTAATAAAAGTCTTCATTATTCGCCAGCCCCTGTTTGAGGTAGTAACCGGAGCGGATGGCCGAATCCAGGTCATCATAGTCGGTATTGGTATCCGAGGCGTCCTTTATCTTGGAGCGGTTGATCCGGATCTGCTGTCCCAGCCGCTGCTGGATCTTATCCTTTGGCTGCC
>CALIZJ010000290.1 GCA_938028845.1 uncultured Blautia sp. | reverse complement strand
TGTGCTCTTCCGATCTGACTTGCTGAATGTGTCAAAATCAACCATATCTTTGAATAATGGTTCCACTTCTACATTAGAGAAATCGTATGTTTCTTTCACTTCAGCAATTGCTTTTTCCACTGTTTTTTCAACCGGAGCAGACTGTGCCGCATTGTTAGCTTCATTCTTTGCAGCCCCCATGCTCTTCATTGTGGGGAAGAGCAGTACATCTCTTATAGCTGCAGAATCTGTCAGCAGCATAACCATACGGTCAATGCCAAAGCCGATTCCGCCTGTAGGAGGCATACCTACCTCAAGTGCATTCAGGAAATCTTCGTCTGTGGTATTCGCTTCTTCATCGCCCTGGGCGAGAAGCTCCTCCTGTGCCTTGAAACGCTCCCTCTGGTCAATAGGATCATTCAGCTCAGAATAAGCGTTTGCCATCTCCCATCCGTTCATAAAGAACTCGAATCTTTCCGTATATTCCGGATTCTCCGGTTTCTTTTTCGTAAGCGGTGAGATCTCAATAGGATGATCCATAACAAATGTAGGCTGCAGAAGATGCTCTTCTACATACTCTTCAAAGAACAGGCTTAAGATATCGCCCTTCTTATGGCGCGCTTCATATTCAATATGATGCTCATCCGCCAGAGCCTTTGCCTCTTCATCAGAATGAATCTCGTTAAAATCTACATTTGCATATTTCTTAACTGCATCCACCATAGTAATACGCTCAAATGGCTTGCCAAGATCCATCTCAATGCCATTGTAGCAGATCTTAGTGGTTCCCAGAACCTCCTGTGCCACAAAGCGGTACAGGTTTTCTGTCAGGTCCATCATGCCGTGATAATCCGTATAAGCCTGATAAAGCTCCATCAAAGTAAACTCCGGATTATGTCTGGTATCCAGACCTTCGTTTCTGAATACTCTGCCGATTTCATATACCCGCTCCATACCGCCTACGATCAATCTCTTCAGATATAATTCCAGGGAAATACGAAGCTTAAAATCCTCATCCAGAGCATTAAAATGTGTCTCAAAAGGACGTGCAGCGGCGCCGCCGGCATTTGCCACCAGAATCGGCGTCTCCACTTCCATAAAGCCCTGTCCGCTTAAGTATTTACGGATAGCGCTTAAAATTTTAGACCGCTTGATAAAGGTATCCTTTACCTCAGGATTCATGATCAGATCCACATAGCGCTGACGGTAACGCAGATCAGTGTTCGTCAGTCCGTGGAATTTCTCCGGAAGAACCTGAAGACTCTTGGAGAGCAGTGTCACCTCTGAAGCATGAATAGAAATTTCCCCTGTCTTTGTTTTAAATACCTCGCCTTTGATGCCGATGATATCACCAACATCCAGTTTTTTGAAATCTTTATAAGGCTCCTCTCCTACACTGTCTCTTGCCACATATGCCTGGATCGTTCCCTCCAGGTCCTGTACATGACAAAAAGAAGCCTTTCCCATAACACGCTTGGACATCATACGTCCGGCGATGGTTACTGACGCACCCTCCAGCTCGTCAAATTTATCCTTAATCTCCTGGCTGTGACGGGAAACGTCATATTTCGTAATCTCAAAGGGATCTCTTCCATTCGCCTGCAGGTCTGCCAGTTTTTCCCGGCGTACCTTTAAAAGCTGATTCAGATCCTGCTCTTGCTTCTTCTGCTCTGCCACCTTGGTTCCTCCTTTATATTTTTAAATGTTTCTCTGTATCTCCAGAATTTTATAACGCATCATGCCTGCAGGCATCTCTACTTCCACTACGTCTCCTGTATGAGCGCCGATCAGCGCTTTTCCTACTGGTGATTCGTTAGAGATCTTTCCTTCCAGACTGTTCGCCTCTGTGGAACCCACAATCTTTAATTCGATATCCTCATCAAACTCAAAATCATGGACTTTAACCTTGCATCCTACGCTGATCTTATCCAGATCCACCTCGTCTTCCACAACGACTTCTGCATTCTTCAGTATTTTCTCGATTTCCTCAATACGTGCTTCAATATCTCTCTGCTCATCTTTCGCTGCATCGTACTCTGCGTTTTCAGACAAGTCACCCTGTTCCCTGGCTTCTTTGATTTTCTCCGCTACTTCTTTTCTTTTTACTACCTTTAAATCATGCAGCTCTTCTTCTAGTTTTTTAAGTCCTGCATAGGTTAGTAAGTTTTTCTTTTCTTCCATAATACCTTACTCCCTTTCAACATCCCATTTTGCCTTGGATATCAGCTCCCAGCATCCTCCTAAAGTATAAAAATGCAGAGAATCACTAGGATATTCACAATTCATGTATTATACTCAAAACTATCTCCCTTGTCAAGTACGGACACGGATTCTTCAGCGAGAAAATCAGGAGAAATATGTATCCAGCACAGCGCGGATCTTATCTGTCACATATCCGCTTCCGCCCCTGTCCTTTACATCTTCCACCATAGAGACTAAAAGAAGCGGATTCTCTGTCTCCTGTGCCGTATAAACAGCCAGCCATCCCAGTTCTGTTCCCGTGGTGTCCTCTACAGATGCCTTGATCTCTGCGGTTCCTGTCTTCCCCGCCAGCCGGATATCCTCTCTGTGAACGCCGTATCCGGTTCCGTTTGGATCATTGATCACCTGCTCCATGCCTTCCGCCACTGTCTGTACTGCCTCTGTGGAAAATGCCTGCGGGAGCCACACAGATGTCCCTGTTTCTTCCTTATATAGGAGATAAGGGGTAAGCACATCGCCCTGATTTAAAAAGGCAGTATATAAAGCTGCCAAATGCACCGGATTGATCAGAATCTGGCCCTGTCCATAGCCGCTGTCCGCAAGCTGCACCTCCGACTGGATTTCCTCTGTATTCGAATACTGTGATCTGGTCATAGTGATCTCAAAAGGCAGATCCGCACCAAAACCAAGCTGCTTTAACGCCTTTGTCAGATTGTCCGCGCCAATATTCAGGGCTGCCTTTGCAAAATAAATATTGTCCGAATAGATCAGGGCATTCTTTAAAGTGACTGGTTCGTATTCATGGAGCGTCGTCACGTAATAATCTCCCCAGGATTCATCCTTCTGCCAGCTTGTCCCCTCGTTTCCGTAATCTGCCAAAGGATCTATGGCGTTACAGTCTATGCCCACAGAAGCAATGATAGGCTTAAAGACAGATCCAGGGCACCAGGTCTGACGGAAACGGTTATATAAAGGCATATTCTCATCTTCGTTCAGAGCCGTCCACTCTTCCTCTGAAAATCCCATGATAAATCCATTGTTATCATAGGACGGCGTACTCACCAGCGCGAGAACTTCTCCTGTATAGGGGTTCATAGCCACTGAACAGCTTTTATCCTCCGAGAGCTGTTCATACAAGGTCTCCTGCAGCCCGGCGTCGATCGTAAGCCGTATGTCCTCCCCGTCCTGAACGGGAGTCATAGCCAAAAGCGATTTATTATTCCCATGGGAATCTTTGATCAGGATCTTATAGCCGTTCTTCCCTCTTAATCTTTCCTCATAAAGCCCTTCCATTCCGCTTCTTCCAATGACGCTTCCGGAGGTATAGCCTTCCCCCTCATGCTCTTTCAGATCTTCGGCAGTTACACTCTGTACATAACCGACCAAATGAGCGGCCGCCTCTTTCAAAGGATATTCTCTTACCTCCACATCTGTGATCATCACACCGGGCACCTGAAGAAGCGCCTGCTCCAGACTGCCTTCTTCTGCAAAAGCTTCTCCCAGCAGCATGTCCATCACATCCGGCACACCCTCCTTAGGTATCGTCTTAATCGGTACAAAGGAGTCCTCGCTGACCCAGGATGCCGAAAGCGCTGTCTGTATGCTTTCTTCGTCTATCTTAAGCAGAGCGGCAAGCTCTTTCACAGAGTTCTCCTCCATCTTCTCCGGTACCAGCCCCACAGAAGAAGCCACGCCCTTTCCGGCAAGGACTTTTCCATTTCGGTCCAGGATCTTTCCCCTCTGCGCGCTCTCTGTGAGAACCTGCACTTTATCCTCTGGGGCAAGCTGTGGAAAAATCAGGCTGTCTTCCCATACAAGCTCATAGCCGGACTCTCCCTCCACAAAGCAGGCACTGTTCTCAAAATGAATCTCTCCCGCAATGGTATCCATCGTGCACTCATAGAGAACCACATCTTTTTCTTTTCCGCTGTCCAAAAGCTGGATTTTTATATTCTCAGCTTCGATCCCTTCATATATATTCGCATTTCTTTCTATAAATTCTTCTTCTGTGATCCCGCCGGACTCTTCTTTCGAAATCATCTGATACATTTTTCCATATTCCTGGGAGGCAATGCAGGCCATATATTCCTGAAGAATCTCCTGAGGATCTTTCCACTGTAGCCTTTGTACCAGGGATATTCCCGCAAAGACTATCCCTCCCAGTGCTGCCGCCAGAATACAGGAAAGCAATATCTTCGCGGTTTTTCCCTTTTTTCTTGCTTTGTTTTTTCTCATGGGCCTCTCCTTTGTTTTAATCTTACATATGTAGTATTTGTATTATGCATCTTTCTTTAGGTCCTGTCAATATTTTTCTTGACCATTTCTTCCGTATATTTTATAATTAATACTACAAAAGTAAGATTAAAGGAGACATTATGGAAAAATTACCTCAGATTTCTGAAGCGGAATACGAGATCATGATAATACTCTGGACAGAATATCCCTTAAGCACCAACGAAGTATGCGACCGGGCACAAAAAAGCCATAACTGGAACCAGAAAACTATTCATACTCTCCTTTCCAGGCTGACAGCCAAGCACGTGCTTTCCTATGAACAGCGTGGACGGATGTATTATTACTATCCCCTTATTTCCCAGAAAAAGTATCTGGAGCAGGAAAATCACCTGTTCCTGAACCGTTTTTATAACGGAAAGATCGCGCCCATGCTTTCTTCCCTTCTTTCCGATACAAAACTGACCGATACAGAATTAAAAGACCTGTATGATATTATAAATTCCAAAATCAAAAGTGGTGATAGCTGATGTCCTTTCCTTTTCGTTTTTTAATTTGTAATATTTTTCTGAGCCTGCTGCTGGGCTTTCTTTTGCTGCTGAAAAAAAGGCTGAATAATCATATCACCCTGCACGCTCAGTATCGTTTGTGGTATATCTTCATTTTTGCACTGTTTTTGCCATTTCTGCCCTTCGGGCTGCCCGCCCCGGAAGGTTTCTTTCTCACTGTCCTGGATCTGTTTTCTCACGGAAGCGTTTCTTCACCTGACATTTTGGGAACGAGGGCTGTGGCAGCCCTTTCCAGTGAAGATATGCAAATACAGGATCTTTCCGCCGCTGTTTCTTCCTCAGATCCTTTGATTCACAGAATATTATGGTGGGTCTGGCTTGGGGGAATCTTCCTTACTGCAGTTTTCTTTATCCTTTCCATGATAAAAATTTATCTTCTGCGAAAGAACTCCACCCCTGTCACAGACCAGACAGAACCGGAACTTTACCGGCAGTACTGTTCCTGTATGAAGGAATTAAACCTAAAGCGCAGCGTAGCTCTTTATGCATCCTGCCGCCTTACCGCCCCGGTTTCCTACGGCTGGCTGCGTCCGAAGATCATTATTCCTTCGGATCTGGACATAATGCTTTCCAGGGAAGACATCCGTTTTATCTTTCTTCATGAGCTTATCCATTACAAACACCGGGACTTCCTTTTAAACAGCACAGTGTGTATCCTGCAGATTCTCTACTGGTTCAATCCTTTTTTATGGTTTGGTTTTTCCAGACTGAAAAAAGACCGGGAAATCTCCTGCGACCATTCCGTCCTTCAGGCAGTAGGAAAGGAAAACTCCCTGCAGTACGGCTATACCCTCATACGGTACGCAGAGAAAATGCAGAAAAAGACTTTTTTCACTCCCCTTTCCACCCTTGGCGGTTCCAAAAGCACCATACGCCAGAGAATCTTAGAGATTGCGGATTACCGGAAGGATTCCCTCTCTAAAAAGATAAAAAGTGCAGGACTGTTCCTTTTCGTCATTGGGCTGGTCTATTGTTCCAGTCCTTTGTTTACCATCTACGCGTCTATGGACTCTTCTTTTGACCTGTCCGGCCAGGACTGGGAGGCACTGGACGCCGCCTCCTTTTTCGACGGCATGGAAGGAAGTTTTGTCCTATACGATATGCAGGAAGAAAAATATCATATTTATAATCCCGCCCTCAGCACCCTGCGGATTTCTCCCTATTCTACCTTTAAAATATACAGCGGACTTTTTGCTCTGGAAGAAAATATAATCTCTCCAGAAGCAGATACCCTTCCATGGGACGGCACTTCTGCAGCATTTCCTGTATGGGAGAAGGAGCAGACCCTGACCTCTGCTATGAAAAATTCCGTAAACTGGTATTTCCAGCGCCTGGATGAGCAGATGGGACTTTCCGCCTTGTATCAATACTACTCCCGGATTTCCTACGGGAACTGTGATCTGTCAGGAGGTATCGAAGGCTACTGGGCCGACTCCTCCCTGAAAATCTCCGCTGCAGAGCAAGTCAGTCTTTTAGCTGGACTCCTGCAGAATCAATGGGATTTCCAGGAAAAAAATCTAGAGGCAGTTAAAAACGCCATGTTTCTCTCAGACACACCTTACGGAAAGCTCTATGGAAAAACAGGCACTGGCGCAGAAAAGGGTGACGGCGTTGGATGGTTTGTCGGTTTTTTAGAACAAGGAGATGAAATTTACTGCTTTACCGCAAATCTTCTGGGAAAAGATGCCCGAGGAGAAACCGCTTATCAGATAACGCTGGATGTCTTATCCTCCTTACTGTAAAAACAGCGGAAACTCTTTTGCCGCTGGCAAGGGTTCCGCTGTTTTACATCGTTTCGAAAAACATTCTGTGCAGCTAACGCTGATAATTTTCCAACACTGTACTATATTTCTCTTTGTTTTCTTTTGTTTTCATACATCTTCAGATCCGCCCTGTTTATTAGATCATTTATGGCATCTTCTCCTTCTCCCGCTGCTTCATATCCTACAGCGACCTGCAGCTCCTGACTGTTTAAAAAAACTTCTATATTCAAAAACAAAATAAACGCTGCAAAAACGCACGCCAGAAGCGCCGTCTTCTTTACAGAAAAACGACGCTTTAAAAGTCCTGTGCACACCCCAAGAAAAGTGGCAAAAAGGATGCTTTCCGCAATCAGCCCTGAAATTGCCGCCGTATCATTCCCCATTTTTTTCCTCTTTCTGACGCACTTGCCGCGTCACTAATGGCAGATTGGGAAGTTTACTTTTAAACCTCCGCCCTTTTGTATTTTAACCTTGTATCTTCTGTTAATCTGGCTTTATTTTATCACTCCAGACGGAACTTTTAAAGTCCCTTCTGCCTATATCTTTCCTGAGACAATGAACTGTGATCCGCACGGTGACCAGCAGCAGCCATGCTTCCGTGCGGATCAGGAGTCACAGTCTCTCCAGCAGCTTTTCCATCTCCTCATAGCTACCGATCTGGTTGGATTCCCTGCGAAGCGCCGCGCTGTGCCGCATACCGGCGGTATACCAGGCAACATGCTTGCGCATCTCCCGGATTCCGGTATATTCGCCTTTTACTGTGATCTGGTCCCTTGCGTGGCGCAGGATCATCTCCCGCACTTCTTTCGCCGAGGGACGGGGAAGAATCTCACCTGTGGCAAAATAATGGTTCAGCTCCCGGAAAATCCATGGATTTCCCCGGACTGCCCTGCCGACCATCACCCCATCGCATCCTGTTTCCCTGAGCATGTCCTCCGCTTTCTTGGGAGAATCCACATCCCCGTTTCCAATGACCGGAATAGAAACAGCCTCCTTTACACGCCTTATGGCATCCCAGTCCGCTTTTCCGGAATAATACTGTTCCCTGGTCCGTCCATGCACCGCAATGGCGGCCGCCCCAGCGTCCTCCACACGCCTGGCAATATCTACAATATCCACCTTTTCCTTTTCAAAACCGATTCGTACCTTTACCGTCACAGGCTTATTTATGGCTGAGGATACGCTTTTTACAATTTCTGCGATCAACTGCGGATTTTTTAAAAGCGCAGAACCTTCGCCGTTATTTACCACCTTGGGAACCGGGCAGCCCATATTAATATCCAGAATATCAAAAGGCCGCTCTTCAATACTTTTCGCCACTTCTCCCATAAGATACGGTTCGCTCCCGAAAAGCTGAAGGGATACGGGGTGCTCCCCGGGATCGATTTCCATAAGCGCCTCTGTATTTTTATTATGAAAGGAAACCGCCTTGGCGCTTACCATCTCCATGCAGATCAGCCCTGCTCCCTGTTCCTTACACAGCCTTCGGAAAGGAAGATCCGTCACTCCCGCCATAGGCGCCAGGACAAAAGGATTCTCTATGGAAACATTTCCTATTTTCCACTTCATTTTCATGGCTGTTCCTCGCTGTCCGCCTTTTTCTGCGTTTCCTCGTCAGGGGTTTCTCCCAGGAAAAATATACGGTAATACATTTCCAAAGCTTCCAGAAGCTCTCTTTTTTCTGTCTGAAGCTGTTTGATCTTAAGGACGCTTCCAATCTCGTCGTAACTCATATCCGACTCTGCCGCCTCTGTCTTAAACTGCAGATTTCCCTGCTCATCAAATTCCAAAGTGAGAATCCCCCCGATATCCTCTGTGTACAGCACGCACATGATCTGAAGCTCCTGCTTTACCGCTTCAGGCAGGGACTGAAAGTCCTGGTTAAAATAATATTTCTGCTCATATGCACTTGCTCCGCAAAGCACAATGGTATCCTGATACATAATTCTTCCTTTCTTTACACATAACTGTACAGACCTCTTACCGAAACCTCCCCGGCCCGGACGCATACCATACGTCCATCCTCTTTTTCCACCAAAAGCTCGCCTTTTTCATTGATCCCGTGAGCGATTCCTTCGTAAGGCTCATGAGCTTCCAGTACCCGTACCGGCTGCTCTCTGTTTGCCAGAAGGGCATCGTAAGAATCCAGCAGATTTTTCATATCGCATGTCTGTACAAATTTTTCATAATTTTCTTCAAAACATTCCATCACAAGGGCAATGATCCGGTTTCTGTCATAGTCACAGCCAGTTTCAATGTAAAGGGAAGTCGCCTTATCCCTGATATCTTCTGAAAACTCTTCTATGTTCACATTGATCCCTGCTCCGATGGCCACATACCGGATAGCGCCTTCCTCCAGCCCCATTTCCGTCAGTATCCCGCAGATCTTTTTCCCGGATACCACCACATCGTTGGGCCATTTTATGGAAGCGGCAATCCCCAGCTTTTCTGCTGCCTGTGCGATGGACAGCCCCATCACAAGAGTGAGCATGGGCGCATACTCCGGAGAAAAATCCGGCTTTAGGATCAGGGTCATCATCACGGAGCTTCCTTCCTTTGCAGTCCAGCTTCTTCCAAGCCTTCCCTTTCCGGCAGTCTGAAATTCTGTGACAGCTAACGTACCGTGAGAGGCCCCCTCTTTTACCAGTTTCTTTGCCCAGTTGTTTGTAGAGTCTGTCTCCCTAACAAAATGGACGGTATTGCCCGCCCATTTTGTATGTATCGCCTGTGAAATTGTATTCTGGTCATATCCTGTCTCTGCCATTATTTTTCCGGCTCCCCAAGTGTAGCTACCATCACGGCTTTGATGGTATGCATCCTGTTTTCTGCTTCGTCAAATACTTTGGACTGTTCTGATTCAAATACTTCGTCTGTTACCTCCATATCGGTGATATCAAACCGTTCTCCCATTTCTTTTCCGATGGTAGTCTTAAGATCGTGGAAAGCAGGCAGGCAGTGAAGGAAGATCGCCTTTTCTCCTGCATTTTTCATAATCTCTTTTGTCACTTTATAGGGACTGAGTTCCTGAATTCTCTCCTCCCAGACTTCATCCGGCTCACCCATGGAAACCCACACATCCGTATAGATCACATCTGCGTTCTTAGTTCCCTCCATAGCGTCTTCTGTAAGGGTGATAGTTCCGCCGGAAGCTTTGGCATATTCCTGGCACTGTGCCACAAGCTCTTCATTAGGGAAATATTTCTTGGTGGTGCAGGCTACAAAGTGAAGTCCCAGTTTCGCACATGCCACCATCAGGGAATTTCCCATATTAAAACGGGCATCTCCCATGTAAACCAGCTTGATCCCTTTCAGCTTTCCGAAATGCTCACGGATAGTCAGCATATCTGCCAGCATCTGGGTGGGATGGTATTCATTAGTCAGTCCATTCCAAACTGGAACGCCAGCATATTTCGCAAGCTCCTCTACAATGTCCTGGCCAAAGCCTCTGTATTCGATTCCGTCATACATTCTTCCAAGTACCCGGGCTGTATCCGCAATGCTTTCCTTTTTTCCAATCTGGGAACCGCTTGGATCCAGATAGGTGCTTCCCATTCCCAGATCATGGGCTGCCACCTCAAATGCACAGCGGGTTCTGGTGCTTGTCTTTTCAAAGATCAGGGCAATATTCTTTCCCTTATAATATTCGTGCAGTTCCCCTGCTTTTTTCTTTGCCTTTAATTCTGCCGAAAGATCAAGAAGATATAAGATCTCTTCCGGTGTAAAGTCTTTCAGTGTCAGGAAATTCCGTCCCTTTAAATTCATAATAATTCCTCCTCTAATTACTTAAATACCACAGTCCTCTGCTGCCCGGCACTGCCCTTTATGGCCGCAGAGGACTTTTTCTCAAACAGATCCTGTAAAAAAGTTATTCTCCCTGCTTATCAGTCACAATCTCCTTTAAGGATGAAGCAAGTCCGGCGATTCCCTGAATATCTGACGGGATAATGATCTTCGTCGCCCTGCCGTCCGCCGCTTTGCTGAAAGCTTCCAGACTCTTCAGGGTAAGAACCGCCTCGTCTGCTCCCGCTTCTCTGATCATGCGGATACCTTCCGCATTTGCATTCTGCACTTTAAGAACTGCTTCCGCCTGACCTTCCGCTTCTTTGATCATCCTTTCCTTCTGCGCCTCCGCACGGAGGATAGCAGCCTGCTTCTCTGCCTCAGCATCCAGGATGGCGGACTGTTTTTTACCTTCAGCCACAAGGATCGTTGAACGCTTTTCACCTTCTGCGATCAGGATAGCTTCACGGCGCTCACGCTCTGCCTTCATCTGCTTCTCCATAGCGTCCTGAATTGCTGCCGGAGGGATGATATTTTTTAGCTCCACACGGTTTACCTTAATTCCCCATGGGTCTGTAGCCACATCCAGAGATGCGCGCATCTTCGTATTAATCACCTCGCGGGATGTCAGTGTTTCGTCAAGCTCCATATCACCGATAATATTACGCAGCGTAGTCGCAGACAGATTCTCTATAGCCATGATAGGATTTTCCACTCCATACGTGTAAAGCTTGGGATCTGTAATCTGGAAAAATACCACCGTATCAATCTGCATGGTTACGTTATCCTTTGTGATCACAGGCTGGGGCGGGAAATCTACTACCTGCTCCTTTAAATTCACCCGTCTTGCCACCCGCTCGATAAACGGCACTTTAAAGTGGATTCCTGTATCCCATGTGGTGCGGTATGCCCCAAGCCGCTCCAGCACCATAGCATAAGCCTGTGGAACGATCTTAATACAGGATGCCAGAATACACACTGCCAGAATTCCAATGATAATGATAAAAATAATACCAAAAGTCATACCTTACTCCTCCTTAAATTCTTTTACATACAGCGTTACCCCATGAATCTCCTCGATCACTACTACCGTGCTCTTGGGAATTGTCTCTCCATCGAAAAAGCTCCTTGCCATCCATTCCACATCGTTTATCTTCACCTGACCTGTCTGCGCCAGATTATCGATCTTCTCTGTCACCACTGCTTTTTTTCCGATGAGGCTGTTTACATTCGTCTTTTCCAGGTCCTTGTTCATATATTTTACCGCCAAGGGTCTGGTAAAGATCAAAAGCAAAATGGATATTACAAGAAACAGCAGGATCTGCACCCACAGCTCCGCTCCCAGGTATGCGGCTATCGCTGCGGCCAATGCCCCTCCGGCGAACCATATGGTCGTAAGTCCTGCCGTGACAGCTTCCACCACCAGCAAAAATGCCAATATTACCAGCCAAATGATCGGTTCCATAACACTCCCCCTTTCCGGGTCATTTCCGGCGCTGACGCGCCGCCTCATACATCAGGATCCCCGCCGCCATTGCGGCGTTTAATGATTCTACCTTTCCGCTCATGGGAATACGGATCAGGCAGTCTGCTGCATCAGAAGCACTCTGCGTCAGTCCATTTCCCTCATTTCCGATAAAAAATGCGGTTCCTCCTGTATAATCCTCCTCGTCATAGAAGGTTCTGCCATTTAAGTGAGCGGCAAAGGAACGGATCTGTCTTTCTTTAAATATCTGTTTTAATGATACCACATCTTCCACATATAAGAAAGGTATTCTGTAAATTGACCCCATTGTCCCACGAATAACTTTGGGATTTGTAATGTCCACACTGGTGCGGGTGAGAAATACCCCGTTTACGCCGGCCCCCTCTCCTGTTCGGATGACAGTACCTGCATTTCCCGGGTCCTGAAGATCCTCCAGCACCATGACTAATGGATTCTTCTGGTTTAAAATATCTTCTATTTTATAGAAAGGTTTCTTCAGCACCGTGAGTATCCCCTGTGGGGTCTTGGTGTCGCTCATCTGCCTAAATACAGGATCCGAAGCAATTTCATGGGGAAACTGGCACACCTTTTCCATCAGTCTTTCGTCCTTTGCCAAAGATTCTGACACATAGACTTTAACGACCCAGCTTTTCGGCGCCTCGTTAAACATTTTTATCCCTTCCGCCACAAAAAGCCCCTGCTCTTTTCTTGCCTTGGACTTCTGGTTTAGATGTATGACATTTTTCACCTGTCCATTGCTTACACTGGTTATCATAAAACCGCCTCCGGTCCTTTTTTATTTATTCCCTTTACAAAAATCACCCCCGTGAAACCGAGGGTAATTATTTGTGCCGTATTTATTTTTACAGCCAAAAACAGCTTCCAAGCCGCTTTTATCTTCCTGGCTATTTTGCGTTTTTATCATAATTATGGGAAAGAGAATTACAGATTTCCCACTGGTATTCTGAAACACTTTTCTGCATTGCAAGAGCTTCATTGATATCAAAGTCCACATATTCACCA
>CALIZJ010000289.1 GCA_938028845.1 uncultured Blautia sp. | reverse complement strand
GATTTCCCTTAACCTTGCAGTATCCATCGAGTCACCTCCTTTGTGTTTTTGTTTATGGCATCATCTTATCTTACCATCCGGTAATTGTCAATAATTATTTTATATTTTTTGTAAGTCCGGTTTACTTTTCGGTAAGCATATATTATCCTTACGAAAGAGGTGATTCTATGCAGAGTTTTTCAAACATCCTTTACAACCTTCTGAAGCAGAAGGGCATCAGCCAGAGGATGCTTGCTGAGATGGCAAATACAACAGAAGCCACAATTTCACGCTACTTAACAAACGCAAGGCGTATGCCCCGTGCTGATCTCGTGATTGCGATAGCCGAAGCATTGAACGTGAGTACCGACTATCTTCTTGGGCTTACATCAAACCCGGCAAGGCAGTCTCTTTCCGCAGAAAACGAGGAACTGCTCCGTTGCTATTCCTACGCTTCAGAAAGCGACCGGAAAGTAATTTGGGCTGTTCTCGACAAATATCAGGATACCGATTACAAGGCTGCGGCTTCAGGTCAGGATAAATGGAAATCTGCGGATTCCGCTTCCCGGCAGGATGCCATAAAAAAATTCGAGGACGAATAGACCATGACCTTCACATCATGGCGTACCACTCCATTTCTCTGAAGATGGAACTTTCACTGGCGCAGATAGCACAGTATTTCAGCGAGAGGGCATTTTCCTTTTACAGCAAGCGGCTGTCTGCGTATGTGATTGCATACAATAGCAGTCTTCCTCTTCTGGAAATTATCTATCTGGTATTCCACGAACTCGGTCATATCTATTTCGGACATATCGCCCCAGGCAGCGATATAGCTGCAACACTGGAGCGGCAAGAATCGGCGGCAGATCATTTTGCCGCCTTTATTTTTTCTAAGATTGGAGGTGTAAAAATGCAAACTCTCACAGGTAATGAACATTTCACTTATGATGGTATGCCAGTCGGCATCTTGCTCAATGATTTTTGGGCTTGGAACTCTTCTGATTTGCTAAACAACACACTACGGGGTGCGCTGGCAGAGTTTATTGTTGCATCAGCACTTGGAATTGATACTACCGTATCCCGCCAGGACTGGACAGCCTATGATCTTCTTTCTCCGTCAGGAAGAAAAATTGAGGTCAAATGCTCTGCTTATCTTCAAAGCTGGAACCCAGAGAAGCTGTCAAAAATTCAGTTCAGTATCCGCCCAGCCCGTTCCTGGGACGCAGAGAATGATTTCAGCGATGAAATGAAAAGATGGTCTGATCTGTACGTCTTCTGTCTGTACGCCAGCAAAGACCGGTCTGAAACTCCTCTTCAACTGGACCGCTGGGAATTTTATATTCTTCCCACGGAGTTACTGAACCAGAAATGTGGCAATCAGAAGAGAATTACTCTAAACTCTCTTCTGGCTCTTAGACCATCAAAAGTGACTTACGAAGATTTGCAGGAGGCAATAGAGCATATTCCTATTACCCCCCCCCACCCGAATATAAGTTCTGATTTTGCATCTCTTTTTATTATTGTGATGTAGGTAAACTTACATTCCGTCCGTAGGACTGTCCTATGGATTTTCCACCGGACGGACTATATATATTTATATTATATATATAATGGTAATGGTACTGGTACTGGTTACATCGGATTTTCCTACGGACCGTCCATAGGACTGTCCTGCGGACGGTTCTGGAAAGCCTTATCTTATGCGACTTTCTAACTTTTCCGTCTGAACTTTCTTCCGATGATGCGATGTACCAGCGCTATCCATTTCATAACATAAAAACGGATTTTTTTCTGTGACAGTCCAACGGACTGTCCGTAGGATTGTCCGTGGGACGAAATACAGGAGATCATTATGGCTTTTAAGAAACTTATAAACACTCGCCCGGACACCAGCCCCCTTGTGGCAATTTACATACGTGTCTCTACGAATCACCAAATTGACAAAGACTCTCTCCCTCTCCAGAGGGAAGAACTGATAAACTATGCGAAATACGTCCTGAATATTGAGGACTATGAAGTGTTTGAAGATGCCGGCTTTTCGGCAAAGAATACAGACCGACCGGGCTATCAGAAGATGATGAAGCTGGTCCGGACAGGCGTGTTTTCTCACATACTGGTTTGGAAACTGGACCGTATCTCCAGAAATCTTCTGGACTTTGCGGCGATGTATGACGAACTCAAAAGACTGGGTGTTACCTTCATCAGCAAAAATGAGCAGTTTGATACCTCCAGCGCTATGGGCGAAGCTATGCTAAAGATTATTCTTGTCTTCGCAGAATTGGAGCGTAAGATGACTTCTGAGCGAGTGACCGCCACCATGCTTTCCAGGGCTGCCAACGGGAAATGGAATGGCGGCAGGGTGCCATACGGCTATTCCTACGATTTTGAAGAGCGCTTCTTCTCCATCTGCGCCGATGAACAAAAGGTAGCGCTGCTTATGTGTGATCTGTACGAATCATCCAGCTCTCTGCTCTTTGTGTCGAGGAAACTGAATGAGATGGGCTACCGGACCAGGGCGGGTAATCTATGGAGTCCCGTTCCGGTCCGCAAGATTCTAACGAACCCGTTCAATACCGGATCATACGTCTACAACCAGACCTCCATGAGTACGGGGACGCAGCTTCCAAACCGGGAGGAAGACTTTGTGGTAATTGAAGACCACCACCCCGCTCTCTTCCCTAAAGAGCGGCAGGACAAAATCATCGCCAGGCTGACAAGAAATGCGAAATCCAGGTCAGGCGCTCACAACTCTGTGAATCGTAAAAATACGCACGTATTCAGCGGTCTGATCTTCTGCGAAAATTGCGGGATGATGCTTACCAGCAGCACCGGGAAAAAGATGGCTGGAGACGGCTGGCGCCCCTCCATTTATCTTTGTCCTTCAAAGCGCCGCCACGTTTCAGAAGGCTGCCATGATACTACCGATTCTACCGTTGGGGAATTTGTTATCAATTTCATCATGAACACGCTCAACACACAGAAGAACTTCCAGATTATCCGGTCAACCGATGATTTACAGCGCTCTTTGCTGTACGGCAAGGTATTTGATGATGTGGACCACCTTGATCCAGAGAGCCTGAACGATATATTCAATGTGCTTTCCTCCAACCTTCCCCAAAGCGTCAAGTCAGGTCTGCGGAAACCAGTCAAAAGAAAGGCAAACCCTGAACTGACAAAACTGCGGCGTGAAATGCAGAAACTGGACCGGGCTATGGACCGCTTGAAACATCTGTACATGTACTCAGAGGAGTCCATTTCTGAACGGGAATATCTGTCCGAGCGAAACCGCATCGCAGAAGCGTATAAAGAAGCAGAAGCACGAATAGAGGAAATATCCAGCTATGATACCATCGAACACTCTATCTCTGACGCAGACTTTATCCGAGAAGCCACTTCCTTCATTCTCGCAAAGAAACTTTCCGGAAACTCCTACATCAACTACCGAAGGCTTGCTGTTAGCACAGACACGCAAGTCCTGAAGGATTTCTTCAATTCTGTGCTGGACTCTATCACAATCAACACAGAGGGAAAAATCGGCAGCATCGTCTTCAAAAATGGTCTGCGCCACAAATTCATTTACAAAGAAGAAGCGCCAAACGGTTAAGCCGCTGGCGCTCTTTTTGTATTTTCTGATTGTGAACTTTTTGTGAATTTCCCCGGATTTTCTTATTTTCAGAAAATAACAGCTTTTCACTGTCAATTTCGCCCTTGTCCGGAAACCCTCATAAAACGGGCATTTCTTCTCTTTTTTATCAACTGCTCAGTTTACGTTTGGTGTCATTCTATGATCATCGCGTCCCCGAAAGAAAAGAAACGGTACTTCTCTTTTACCGCCTCTTCATAGGCATGCATGATCCTTTCCTTTCCTGCCAGGGCGGATACCAGCATGAGAAGAGTGGACTCCGGAAGATGAAAATTGGTGATCAGTCCATCGATCATCTTAAAATGGTAACCCGGATAAATAAAAATATCCGTCCAGCCGCTTCCAGCTTTCAGCGTTCCATCTTCTCCCGAGGCCGATTCCAGGGTGCGGCAGCTCGTGGTCCCCACAGAGATTACACGGCCGCCGTTTTTCTTCGTCTGATTGATCAGCTCCGCCTGTTCCGGTTCCACCACATAAAACTCCGAATGCATGTGATGTTCCGTCACATCCTCCACCTTCACCGGCCGGAAGGTTCCCAATCCTACATGAAGGGTCACATGGGCAATCTTAATTCCACGCTCCCTGACTTTCTCCAAAAGCTCTTTTGTAAAATGAAGTCCGGCAGTGGGCGCTGCAGCAGATCCCTCATTTTTAGCATATACGGTCTGATAACGGTTTTTATCTTCCAGCTTCTTTGTAATATATGGAGGCAGGGGCATCTCACCCAGACGATCCAAAATCTCCTCAAAAATCCCCTCATAGGTAAATTGGATCAAACGGTTGCCCTCTTCTACCACATCCACAATCTCGCCTTTTAAGATTCCGTCCCCAAAGCTTATCTTTGCCCCAGGTCTCGCCTTTTTCCCAGGCTTTACCAGACATTCCCAGATATCGTTTTCTTTTCTTTTTAGAAGAAGGATCTCGATCACTGCGCCGGTGTCCTCTTTGTGCCCGTACAGCCGGGCAGGAATCACCTTCGTATCGTTTATGACCAGGCAGTCTCCCTCCCTTAAATAGTCCAGTATATCTGTAAAATGACGGTGTTCTATGCTTCCATCCTTTAAAGAAAGGTGCAAAAGTCTGGATGCGCTTCTGTCCGCAAGAGGGCTCTGAGCAATGAGCTCTTTTGGCAGATCATAGTAAAAATCTGATGTTTTCATAAGGATTCCTCCTGTTCTTCCTTCCACTGTTTCTTTAGCTGACGAATGTAATTCCACTCCTGATTGGTCAGATCCGCTTTTTTCAGAAGGTCCGGGCGGTTTTT
>CALIZJ010000288.1 GCA_938028845.1 uncultured Blautia sp. | reverse complement strand
TGATGGAATATTATAGTTCGCATATTAATAAGCTGATCGAGCAGCTTTCTCATCTTCCGGGGATCGGAGCAAAATCTGCTCAGCGTCTGGCTTTTCATATTATGAATATGCCCAAAGACCAGGTGGAACAGCTTACTTCCTCTATCACCGGCGCCAGAGAAAATGTGAGGTATTGTAAATGCTGTTATACCCTTACAGACAAAGAAATCTGTCCTATCTGCAGCAATCCTAAACGTGATCATGGAGTGATCATGGTGGTGGAAAACACCAGGGATCTGGCAGCCTATGAAAAGACAGGGAAGTTTGAAGGGGTCTATCATGTCCTGCACGGCGCTATTTCTCCAATGCTGGGGATCGGACCGGATGATATCCGGTTAAAAGAATTGATCCGCCGTCTTGAACAGGATGTAAAAGAAGTGATCATTGCCACCAACTCCAGTTTGGAGGGTGAGACAACGGCTATGTATATCAGCAAACTGATCAAGCCCACGGGGATCAAGGTGAGCCGGATCGCCAGCGGTGTGCCTGTGGGCGGTGATCTGGAATATATTGACGAAGTGACCCTTCTTAGAGCGCTTGAAGGAAGGGTGGAACTTTAACAAAAAAGGGGTGAAAGCCCGTTGGCAAAAAAGAAAGCGACCTCCTTTGACGTGGCAAAAAAAGCGGGAGTTTCCCAGGCTACTGTCTCCATGGTTTTAAATCATAAATATAATGTATCTTTTTCCAGGGATACGATAGAGCGGGTGGAGCAGGCGGCGCGGGAATTGAGCTATGAACTGCCGAAAAGAAGGAACCGGAAAGAGAATAAAAAAGAAAAACTGATCGTCGTATTTTGCCCTACCCTTACAAGCCCGTATTATGTGCTTTTGCTGCAGGGGATAGAGTCGGTTGCAAACGAACAGGGCTACGGCGTGTTTATCTGCAATACACAAAGGGACGCGCTCCTGGAAGAAAAATATCTGAGGATGATGCGGACAGTGGCTCCCACTGGCATTATCTATACCTGTAACCCCCACCCGGATTTTCAAAAACAGGTAGAGGAGATGGCTAAAGAGACCCCTGTGGTGATCATCAGCAATAAAGAAAAAACGACTACAGTAGATGCTATTAATCAGGATAATACGGTGGTGGGAAAACTGATGGCAAGGCATCTTCTGGATCTGGGGCATAGGGATGTGGCGTTTATCACGCCTCCTTTGACTAAACGGCAATGGCAGCGTTCTAAAAGGATAGACGGCTTTGTCCGGGAGTTTGAGGCGGAGGGACTGAAAGACCATGTGATCATAAAGGCGGCAGATGAATCTATGGACCGGGAGATTCCCCGCATGGATTCCGAATATTCTATGGGGTACCAGCTTACCATGGAACTTTTAGAAGAAGGCAGGCCTTTTACAGCCATAGCCGGGCAGAATGATATGATGGCTTTCGGAGCTATTGATGCCCTGCAGGAATCACGGATTCATGTACCGAAGGATGTGTCTGTGATCGGATGTGATAATATTTTCTATTCCAGCATCCGCAGGATGTCCCTGACTACCATTGAACATTTCGTGATGCTTAAGGGGAGAGACGCCTGCGACATTATCATCCGTAAAATTGATACAGGTGCCCGGTTTTATATGGGAATCCAGCCTACCAGCTTATATAATATTGAGTATACGCCGAAAGTGATCGTGCGCCGGACGACCGCTTATGCAAGACCGGCAAAGCGGGGAGGAAAAAAGGATAAAAATTAAATAAATATGTGTCTGAAAAATATTAATAATAATTTTCAGAAAGGGAGCATCCAAACCGTTGCAACTGCACGGCGGATGCTTTTGTTTTTTTATTTATTTCGTATAAACCCAAAAAAATAATTAATAAAAAAGAAAATTATTAATTGATATTTTATTAATAAAAACAACCTTGTCTTGACCCGCGCCAAGATTTTGTTATAATAGAACTATCAAAAAAAGGGCGAAAACCAGGAGGAAAAAAATTATGAAGTTTTTTATTGACACAGCCAAGGTCGAAGACATCAGAAAAGCAAATGACATGGGAATCATCTGTGGTGTTACCACCAACCCTTCCCTGATCGCAAAAGAAGGAAGAGACTTTAATGAAGTAATTAAAGAGATTACCACTATCGTAGACGGACCGATAAGCGGAGAGGTAAAAGCGACTACTACAGACGCTGAGGGAATGATCGCTGAGGGACGTGAAATCGCAAAGATCCATCCGAACATGGTAGTTAAGATTCCTATGACCGGAGAAGGCTTAAAAGCAGTAAAAGTTCTCTCCGAAGAAGGAATCAAGACAAACGTTACTCTGATCTTTACCGCAAACCAGGCGCTTTTAGCTGCAAGAGCAGGCGCTACTTATGTGTCTCCGTTCCTGGGAAGACTGGATGATATTTCTACAGACGGACTTCCGCTGATCCGCCAGATCGCTGAAATCTTCGCTGTTGCTGATATTAAGACAGAGATCATTGCAGCAAGCGTTCGTCATCCTGTGCATGTGACAGAGTGTGCTCTGGCAGGCGCTGATATTGCGACAGTTCCTTACAAGGTATTAGAGCAGATGCTTCATCATCCGCTTACCGATGCCGGCATCGTAAAATTCCAGGAAGACTACAAAGCAGTATTTGGGGACAAATAGGAAGCAAACTTCCTCCAGAAGATTTTATAAAGGAGAAAAATCATGGAAAAATTAGAACTTCAGAAGATTGCCAACGAAGTCCGCAAAGACATCGTAACAGCAGTCCATTCTGCTAAAGCCGGTCATCCGGGCGGTTCTTTATCCGCAGCAGACGTTTTTACATATTTATATTTTGAGGAAATGAATATTGACCCGAAAGATCCGAAAAAAGCCGATCGCGACCGTTTTGTACTGTCCAAAGGACATACGGCTCCGGGACTGTATTCTGTTCTGGCTGAGAGAGGCTATTTCCCTAAAGAGGACCTGAAGACACTTCGTCATCTGGGTTCCTACTTACAGGGACATCCGGATATGAAGCATATTCCGGGCGTAGATATGTCCAGCGGTTCTCTGGGACAGGGAATTTCCGCTGCAGTGGGCATGGCTCTTTCTGCAAAATTAAGCAATGAAAGCTACAGAGTATACACACTTTTAGGAGACGGCGAGATTCAGGAAGGCCAGGTATGGGAGGCTGCTATGTTTGCGGGCCACAGAAAACTGGATAACCTTGTAGTGATCGTAGATAATAACGGCCTGCAGATCGACGGAAACGTTGCAGATGTATGTTCTCCGTATCCCATTGATAAAAAATTCGAGGCATTTAATTTCCATGTGATCAATGTTGCAGATGGAAATGATATGGATCAGCTGAAAGCTGCTTTCGACGAGGCAAAAGCTACAAAGGGAATGCCTACGGCGATCATTATGAAAACAGTAAAAGGAAAAGGTGTTTCCTTCATGGAAAACGAAGCTGGCTGGCATGGAAAAGCTCCTAACGATGAGCAGTATGCACAGGCAATGGCAGATTTAGAGAAGGTAGGTGAAGCGTTATGTCAGAAGTAAAGAAGATTGCTACAAGAGCAAGCTATGGCAATGCCTTAGTGGAATTAGGAAAAAAACACGAGGATGTCATCGTTCTGGACGCTGACCTTGCAGCAGCTACCCAGACAGGTGTCTTTAAAAAAGAATTTCCGGAGCGCCATATCGACTGCGGTATTGCAGAGTGTAATATGGTAGGTATCGGAGCTGGACTTGCATCTACCGGAAAAGTGCCGTTTGTAAGTACTTTTGCAATGTTTGCAGCCGGACGTGCTTTTGAGCAAGTGCGTAATTCCGTGGCATATCCGAAGTTAAACGTAAAGATCGGAGCTACTCATGGCGGTATTTCCGTAGGCGAGGACGGAGCTACCCATCAGTGCTGTGAAGATTTTGCCCTTATGAGAGCTGTACCTGGAATGGTAGTGGCATGCCCTTCTGATGATATCGAGGCAAAAGCCATGGTAGAAGCTGCATATGAGCATGTAGGCCCTGTATATATGAGATTTGGCCGCCTTGCAGTTCCGGTTATCAACGATAACCCGGACTATAAATTTGAACTTGGCAAGGGCATTGTTTTAAGAGAAGGAAAAGACCTTACGATCGTAGCAAATGGACTTTGCGTGGCTGCATCTTTGGAAGCGGCAGAAAAACTTGCTGCAGATGGAATCCAGGCTAAGGTAATTAATATCCATACAATTAAACCGCTGGACGAAGACCTGATCGTAGCTGCAGCAAAGGAGACCGGAAAAGTAGTTACTGTTGAAGAACATTCTATTATCGGCGGTCTTGGCGGAGCAGTATGCGAATGTCTTTCTGAGAAAGCTCCTGTTCCGGTTAAACGTATCGGTATCAACGATGTGTTCGGTGAATCAGGTCCTGCTGCCGCTCTTTTGGAAAAATATGGCCTTGACGGCGAAGGCATTTATAAACAGATTAAAGCGTTTGTGTAAGGCTTTCTGTGGGAATCAGACTTACGATCCCTTCTGTGATCGTATCTGCCAGGGAGATGACGGTGGAAAGCCGGGTAGTTTGCAGTGTAAGCTGCTCTAAGACTCCCGCAATGTTTACGATTCCTGTAATATGAATATCTCCCACAGGAGGAAGCTTTTTTCGCACTCCGGCACCTGGGTACAGTGCTCCATTTCCAATGGTCACATAGCCCAGGTGCTTTTTTTCGCCTAAACAGGCGTCAATGGCTATGATAAGAGCAGATGGATGACGGCGGTGAATAAAAGCGTTGATCCTTTCCAGATTCAGCGCATGAACAGGATCAGAAAGGGTACCGTATACGTGGATGCCCCTTTGTTTGTACTGACTTAACTGATGGCCTATATAAGGGCCAAGGCAATCCCCTGTCATCCGGTCGCTGCCAATGCATAAAAACACAAGCTCAGACCATGTTCCGCGATGATGAAGGATACATTTTTTCAGCAGGCCTGCTATCTCCCGGGAGGAATTTTCTTTTCTTCCATCAACATAAAAAATCATATTAGACCCTCATAAAACAGTTCTCTGTTCTTTCCTGATTTTCCCTTTTCCTCTTTCATCATATCCAAAACAAAGAGAAAATATACCTTGCAAAATCTGTCGCTAAATTATTGGAAATGAGTCTTACATTATGCTAAAATCTGCGTTTTGCTTATGCTATGCTGATACCCGAAGGGGTGATGTGACATGATAGAAGTCATTTATAAGGAAGAAAAGCAGGAGGCAAAAGGAAATCAGGGAGTATTTTCCATTCCAAGAAATATACGGCAGATAGGGCTTATTAATGAAAACTACAGGATATATGTAGAAGACTATGTGTATACATTTCTGGGAAAGACGGCAGAAAGAACAAAGACAGGGGAAGGGAAGAACGGATGCCTTGCTGTACTTGTGGGGGAGATAAAATGGGCGGATGGCGTAAGTTATGTGTTTATCAGGGGCGCCCTGAAAGTTGAGGATACGGAGGCGGCGGCAGATCACATTGATTTTTCCAAGGAAGTGTGGACAAGAATTTCAGAGGAGGAAGAAAAATACTTTTCAGGACAGGAAATCGTAGGCTGGTTTTTTGCCCAGCCGGAACTTGCGCTGGAAGCTACGGATTTATTTAAGAGAGTACATTTAAAGCATTTTGGCGGCGGAGAAAAGGTTTTAATGCTTATGGATCCGGCAGAGCGTGAAGATGCTTTTTTTAGGTATGAAAATGGATTCCTGGTACGTCAGTCCGGTTACTATCTGTACTACGAAAAGAATCCTATGATGCAGGCTTATATGATCGATAAAAATCAGATGTCTCAAGAAGAGCACACAGAAGAGGTGGAAGATGAGGCTGTGAAATCTTTCCGTAAGATCATCAAAGCAAAGAAAAAGGATGATAAGGAGGAAGAAACACAGGGTGGGATTTCTGTTTTTTCTTATGCAGCTACAGCCTGTCTGGTTCTTGCTGCGCTGGTGGTGGGGGTGAATTTTTATCAGAACTACCGGGATATACAAAGCATAAACAGCGAACAGGCCCAAATGGCGTCCGCTGGGGCGGCGAATGATACAGAAGAAGAAACGGATATGTATGTGTCGGAGGAAGATAAGGTCACTATGGCGTATCCGACGATCACGCCTAAGGTACAGCCATCTGAAACGCCCTCTCCTACTCCGGGTGAGGAGGGAACGGATCAGGCAGAAGAATCAGGGACAGATGCGGCGAATGTGGATATAGCAGAAGAAGAGGCGAGCTTGCAGACAGAAGAAACGCAGACAGAAGAGCAGCTTTCAGGAACTTCCCAGACAGATGTGGATACGGAACGGTTCTATCTGGAAGAATCCGATGAACGAAAGGCAAAGCGAAAGGCAGAATTGGCACAGAGAGAAAATGAAGCTGCTCAGGATGAGAAAACAGCAGATGAGACCGCCTCAGACGGCGTTCACAGCTCTTATGTCATAAAGCCTGGGGACACCCTGTATCAGATCAGCATGGAAAAATACGGGTCTATGGAAGCGATAACGGAAATTTGTGAGTTGAACGGACTTTCGGAAAATGAGACGATTTACCCGGGACAAATAATTGTATTACCTTAGAAAAGTATGCTATAATGGGTGAAGCATCAAAATTACAGGAGTAAAAGGAAATACATAAGGTAAGGGGAAGTATGGCGAACATAATAAAAAAAATAAAGAAGAAACGGAAAAAGCAAAAAATTCTTGCCCAAAGAGCAAAGCTTGTAAAAAGCCAGGAAAAAGCCCAGGCTGCCAATGAACAGGATTATGAAGCCCGGCTGGCGCGCCATAAAAGAAAGAATATCCGGCGCACATTGACTATCCTTGGAAGTATTATTCTGGTGGCTGCCGCCGTGCTGCTGTTTATAGAAAGAAGAAGCTATGGCAATTACAGAGTTCTTCGTACAAGCGAGCAGGAAGATGTAGTTTCCACCCAATATATAGAGATGGGCGGAAACATCTTAAGGTACAGCCCGGAGGGAGCTTCGCTGGTAAACAGCAGTCTGGAGACTCTTTGGAGTGAAACGTATGATATGGCAAATCCTGTTGCAGACGTATGTGAAGATTCCGCAGTGATCGCCGACAGGGACGGAACTGCCATTGAGATTTTTGACAGCCAGGGGCGGACGGGAAGTATCTCCACTTCTTATGGGATCGTGAAGGTGCGTATCTCGGCAAGCGGACTGGTGGCTGCGATCCTGGACGGTGGAGACGATACCTGGATTAACTTTTATGCATCCGACGGAAGCCTGATCGCGGAAAATCAGACCAGGGTGGACGATCCCGGCTATCCGCTGGACGTGGCTGTTTCCAAAGATGGTGTTATAATGATGGTAACATATCAGTTTGTGGATGGAAGCAATACTACCAGTTATGTGGCATTCTATAATTTTGGAGATGTTGGACAAAATGAGGACGACAGGATTGTCAGCGGCTATACGTATGAAGGAGTAGTTGTTCCTCAGGTGCAGTATTTGGGTGGCAACCGGTCTGTGGCTTTGCGGGACGATGGTTTCACTTTGTACAGCGGTGCGCAGATTCCAAAAGAAAATGAGACTGTCTCAGTGGATAAGGAAATCGTAAGTACATTTTATGACGATGACCTCATAGGCCTTGTTTTCAAAAATGGAAGTAAGGATGCTGCCTATACGATGGAAGTGTACTCTACCAATGGAAATCTGAAGTTTGAGAAAAATTTCAATATTCCATATACAACGATAAAAATGAGTGACGGATATATTCTCATGTATAACAGCTCACAGATTTGTGTTATGAACCGGAGAGGTGTAGAAAAGTATAGCGGAACCATTGACGGAACCATCAATAACTTCCTGAAAATAGGGTGGAACCGATATTTGCTGGTATTAGATACCGGAGTCAGTGTGATTAAACTTAGCTAAGGAGTAGTATATGACGTGGACATGGCTTGGCGTAGCGGTTTTGGCATTTTTGGCGTTATCCTGCTTTGTAGGATATCAGAGGGGATTTATAAAAGAAGTAGTTTCCACCTTTTTTATTCTGCTTGCGATAGCGGCGGCCTGGCTGATCAATCCATATATAAATGATTTCCTGAGAGAAAATACACCTTTATATGCCACTGTTCAGGAAGGCTGCCGGAATCTTATAGAGACAGAAACTGGCGAGGCGGAAAGTATCGGCAAGACGGAGCAGGACAGCCTGATCCAGGGTTTGTCTCTTCCGGGTTTTGTGAAAGACAGCATTGAGGAAAATAATACTGCAGAAGTCTATAGATATTTGGCGGTAAATACCTTTGCAGAGTACGTCTCCGAATATTTGGCCCAAAGTGTAGTAAACGGAGCCGCTTTTGCAGTTTCCTTCCTACTTGCCACGCTTCTCATTCGTATGGTAACTTTTGCGCTGCATCTTATTTCAAAGCTACCGATTCTTAATGGAGTGAATAAGGCGGCGGGAGCGGTTCTGGGAATTGTAAAGGGCGTGATTTTTATCTGGCTTGCTTTTCTCATCCTTACTATTTTATGTAATACGGAGGTGGGAAAAGCTGGGCTGGATTTGATTGAGAGAGATCCGTTTTTGAGCTTTCTTTATGATACTGATATTTTCGTCAGGATTTTCATGAGTATCTTCTGAATCTTATGCTGTTTGGAAAACCTGAAAAACCTGCCCGGCGCATTGGCGTTTGTTTTTGGGTATTATAATCGTGAGGCTAAAAGATTTTTGCAAAAAAAAATGAAAAAAAGACTTGACGGAATGAAAAGGTGATGATATACTAAAATCCGCTTCGGAGAGAAGCGGATTTTTTCGACTTATCTAAAAGATTTTGAAGAAAAAATAAAAAAGCTCTTGACAACAAGAAAACGATATGTTAGACTATCAAAGTTGCTTGAGAGAGCGGCAAATACATCGAAAAAAAGAATGAAAAAACTTGAAAAAAGTTCTTGACAAGTTCTTGAAGATGTGAT
>CALIZJ010000287.1 GCA_938028845.1 uncultured Blautia sp. | reverse complement strand
CCCTCAGGCGGCCTCTAACACCGCTCATACATTCTCACCAGTTCCGCAAGCTTGTCTGCCAAAGTCTCTGACAGAACCTCCTCTTTCATCCTCCACCTCCAGTTTTTCCCAAGAGTGGAGGGTGTATTGATCCTTGCCTCACTTCCCAGCTCCAGGAGATCCTGCATCATGAAAATCGCTGTGTTGCACACCGTTCCCATAGCGATCCGTATCAGCTTCCACACGATATCTCTGTCATTGTCCAGGTTCAAATAAGCCAGCATCGCCTTTACGTCTCTATAAGTTAAAGCGTCTACCCAGCCCAAAGCCGTATCATTGTCATGGGTTCCAATGTAAACCACACTGTTTTTCACATAATGATGAGGCAGATAATTTCCCGCTTCTCTGGAATCAAAGGCAAACTGAAGAAGCTTCATTCCCGGATAGCCGCTGTCTTTCAGAAGTTTTTCCACCTGCGGCGTCAGATAACCCAAGTCCTCGGCAATCAGCTCCTTCTTTCCAAGCTGTTTCTCCACCGCATGGAAAAGCTCCATACCCGGCCCCTTTCTCCAGGTTCCTTCCGCAGCAGTTTCACTTCCAAAAGGAATTGCAAAATAACTTTCAAATCCCCGGAAATGATCGATCCGGACAATATCGTACATAGTGGTAGCGCTGCGCAGACGGCGTACCCACCATGCGTAATCCTCTTTTTTCATAAATTCCCAGTTATACAGCGGATTTCCCCAAAGCTGACCGGTAGCGGAAAAGCCGTCCGGCGGGCATCCTGCCACATTCACAGGATTTTTTTCCTCATCCAGCTCATAATATTGGGGTGCAGCCCACACATCCACACTGTCATAGGCTACATAGATAGGAATGTCTCCAATGATTTTTATTCCTTTTTCATTGGCATATTTTTTTACCGCCTTCCACTGCTGGAAAAATTTATACTGGAGAAACTCCCAGAAAAGGATTTCCTCCTGAAATTCCTTTCCGGCACTGGCAAGACCTTCTTTCGTTCTGTCCCTATAGGGATTTTCCCACAGGTTCCAGCTTTTTCCCTCATTGGCATCTTTCAGGCTCATAAAAAGGGCGTAATCTTCTATCCATTCTTCTTCCTGTTTCAGAAAAGCTAAAAACTGTTTATCCTTCCGGTCAAACCTCTTAAATGCACATTTTAAAATTCCATATCTGGTCAGATACAACTTCTCGTAGTCGATCTTTTCTGACGGTTCTTTCTGAGGCAGCTCCTCTTCTTTAAGGAGCCCTTCCTCTGCCAGCAGGTCCAAATCGATAAAATATGGATTTCCTGCATAAATAGAGTAGGACTGATAGGGAGAATCTCCATAGCTGGTAGGTCCTACAGGAAGGATCTGCCAATATTTCTGCCTGCCCCTTTCAAGAAAGTCAATAAATGCAAACGCCTCTTTCCCCAGCGTCCCTATTCCATAAGGGGACGGCAGGGAAAAAACAGGCAGCAATATTCCACAACCTCTGCTATCCATCTAACCACCTCATTAACGTAATTTTCTCATACTTTGCAGGTCCTTCGACCTATTGTTCCGCTCTCTTTCTCTCTTTTCCTTCCACAGTATCAGCCGGGAGACTGTGAAGCCTCCTCTACGCCTCTATGATCACGGGTCTGCCGTAAATTTTCATCCGTTCTGCACTCACACATATTTTACTTCCATCCAGCAGATTTGTATATACCCCATCCGGCAAATCCACCTTAACATTTGCCTCCTGACTCTTCAGAGCAAAGGCTCCTACCATCTTTCTTCCTTCCATTTCATACTCGCCGATAACAGTATCTGTAACTTCATCTGCATACAACCGATAAGCTCCGAAAGCCATAATGTCTTTTTTCTTGATCTGCGCTAGCTTTGTTAAGATTCCGCTGATATCTTTTCCTGTATTCCAATCCACTTTATCAATATCGAAAAGGCTTGGAGTCCTGTCATTTTCTGTTTCCTGACCTGCATAGATCAGCGCAGAACCCTGCTGGAAAAACATAAACGCCGTCCAATTGATCAGATCGCTTTCATTTGGGATCGCTGCTTTAGCTCTTCTCTGATCGTGATTTTCCAGGCAGCGCATTTTTACATAGTTATCCGGATAGGTAATGTGCTGCTGATTTAAGATTTTCACATACGCCTTTAAAGGAATTTCTCCTGCCAGATACATATCTCTATATTCCCAGATATCATAATCATACTCCATATCAAATGCCTGATACATCTCTCCGTCAGACTGTCCTACCTGTCCCAGCTTTCGGTTATCGCGGATAAAGCAGGGTTCTACCGTTTCTGCCAGCCAGATAAATCCAGGTTTCACCTTCTCAACTGCTTCACGGGCCTTAATCCAAAACGCCACAGGAACAAGAGGCGCTACGTCGCACCGGAATCCGTCCACCAATTCTGCCCATTGGCATAAGGTCTCTATCTGATAGTCCCAGAGTTCTTTGTTATTATAGTCAAGATCAATGACATCTCCCCAGTCACCGGTTTTATTTCCAAAGGAACCATCTGCTTTTTTATAGAAGTAATCCGGCCTGTTCTCGCTTAACCAGGAATCCGGAGAAGTATGATTATACACAACGTCCATCATACATTTCATTCCTCTTTTATGGATTTCTTCTATCAAATGCTCAAACTCTTCTCTGGTTCCATACTCCGGATTTACGCCTCGGTAGTCGGCAATTGCGTAAGGACAGCCAAGACTGCCTTTTTTATTTTTCTTTCCAATCGGATAGGTGGGCATGAACCATACCACATCCGTTCCCAAGTTTTTTATCCTGTCCAGATCTTTTTCTACTCCGGCAAAAGTTCCTTCTTCTGAATGGTTTCTCACATATACAGAATAAATTACTAAATTTCTTAATTCTTTTTTTGTATTGTTAGCCATATTATCCTCCTGAAAAGACAGCCCCGCTTTTTATATAAAAGCGGGGCTGAACTTATCTTTTTTATTTCATTGTTGATTCTCGTTCTATCAGTTCACAGGGGAACACACGATGTCTGTTTTTTGTTCCCTTATGAAGTCTGGAAAATAAAATTCTGACAGTCTCTTCTGCAATCTTTTCCATTGGCTGGCGTATGGTGGTAATGGAGGGATGATAATAAAGAGTCTCATCTAATCCATCAAATCCCGCAACGCCGCACTCCTGGGGTATTTTTTTACCATTCTCCAGTAGTGCCTTGCATGCGCCGATGGCTATAGAATCTGCAATGGCGTATACACAGTCAAAATCCACACCTGATTCCATCAGCTTTTTTGTCATTCGATATCCATTTGCCATGCTGAACACGTCCTCTGCCCAATCCTGGCTGAAACAGATTCTTTTTTCATCTATGGAAATATGATTTGCCTTGAGCGCGTCCCGATATCCCTTTAACCGCAAGCCGCCTACGCTCTCGTCTCCCTTTGATCCTGCAAGCAGCACAATCTTTTTATATCCTTTAGAACAAAGGTAGTCCACCATACGGTAGCTTTCCTTGTAACTATCCACAGAAACCGAAGAATACAAGCTCTTTGACACTGTTTCGTCAATAGTCACGGTACTCATCACAAAAGGTACCGGTATCTCCTCCAGTTCTTCCTGTGTTCTGTTATAATTCCCACCGAGAAAAATAATGCCTCTCAGACGCTTTTCCTTTGCCAGCCGAAGAGCCTCCATAATCTCATTATCCGATATACCTATGTACTGAAAATAATAATCATAGCCATACCTGGCAATGCTCTCGGCCAAGGTGGAACGTACTTTTGCAAACAATGGATTTTCTACACCCTTAACAATCACACCAATGGTCTTAGAATCGCTCTTTTTAAGGTTCTGGGCACTGTTATTAGGAATATAATTGTTTTCTTCGATCACCTGCATAATCTTTCTGCGGGTTTCCTCTTTTATATCCGGATGATTATTGATTGCCCGGGACACTGTACTGACTGCCACATTACATCTCTTTGCTATATCCTTAATTGTAACTGATTCCATACATACTCTTCCTTGTCTAAAACTTAGCTGTACTACCTTATTCTAGCAATTACACCTGAAAAATGCAACAATTAAGGCAAAAGTTCACATTTAGCGGTATTAAAAAGTCACTTTTAGCTGGATTGCCGATAAAAAGCAGCAGCGGAGAATTTATATCGCCCCTGAAATAGAACTCTCCAGTCACTTTTAACACAGTCTTAGAAAAAGAGAACTATCATCCTTTTACCGCTCCGGCCACTACGCCTTCTATGATATGCTTCTGGCATGCCATATAAAAGATAATGATAGGAATGATCGAAAGTACAAGCATCGCCATCATAGCTCCCATATCCACAGATCCATGTCCGCCTTTCAGATACTGGATTGCGATGGGAATCGTCTGGTACTGACTGTCTAGTACCAAGGAGGGAAGGAGGAAATCGTTCCAGATCCACATTGCTTCCAGAATCGCTACAGTGATACATGTAGGCTTCATAATCGGAAGAACAATCTGGAAATAAGTCTGAATAGGATTGCATCCGTCAATCATAGCAGACTCCTCGATTTCCAGAGGAATGGACTGCACAAAGCCGGTAAACATAAATACGCACAGACCTGCCCCGAAGCCAAGATATACCAGCACCAAACCAAGGGGTGTCGTCAGATGGAGCATATTGGCAACTTTCGCCAAAGTAAACATAACCATCTGAAAGGGTACGATCATAGAAAATACAAAAGCATAAAAAATCGCTGAAGTTACGATATTCTTTACTCTTACAATGTACCACGCGCACATGGAAGTACATAAAAGCAGCACTAATACAGAAAGGACTGTCACAAGAAGGCTCCAGCCAAACGCGCTGAAAAATTCTGTCTTTGCAATACCGTTAATATAGTTTCCCAGTCCCTCATACATTTTATCAGTAGGAAGAGCAAAGGGGTCCCGCATAATGTATGCCTTTCTTTTAAAAGAATTCAGCAGCACTTCTACAATAGGGAAAATATATACCAGTGAGATGATAGTAAAAATAATGGTCAAAATAAGATTTCCTTTTTTTTGCCTTGCCATTACTGCTGCACCTCCTTACTCTTAGTCGCACGAAGCTGTATCAGCGCAATCGCTGCTACGAGGATGAAAAAGACCACTGCCTTTGCCTGACCGATTCCCTCCGTCCCTGGCTTATCATAGAAGGTCTTATAGATATTTAAGGCAATCATCTGTGTCTTATTGGATGGAGCGCCTGCTGTCAAAGCCAGATTCTGGTCAAACATCTTAAAGGAGTTGGTCAATGTCAGGAAAGTACAGATGGTGATAGAAGACATCATCATAGGGATCTTCACCTTCAAAAGGAGCTGCCATTTAGACGCGCCGTCTATTTCTGCTGCCTCTACCAGTTCTCCGGGAATGTTCTGAAGTCCTGCTATGTAGATGATCATCATATATCCAATAGACTGCCAATTCATAAGGATGATCAGTCCCCAGAAGCCATACGCCGGACTATAAGTAATCGTCCTGCCAAAATAACTCAGTACACCGTTTATGATCAGCTGCCAAATATATCCTAAAATAATTCCTCCGATCAGATTCGGCATAAAAAATACTGTTCGGAAAATATTGGTGCCTTTGATCCCTCTAGTAAGTACGAGGGCAATGGCAAAAGCGAACAGGTTAATCGTAATAACGGAAACAATGGTAAATACCACAGTAAATCCCAGGGCATGAAGAAAATCTCCATCCTGAAAGATTTTAGCATAATTGGAAAGTCCTACCCATTCTGCATCTGTAACTGTTGTAAATTTGCAGAAAGAAAGATAGATACCTAATGCAAAAGGAACAATAAAACCTACGGTAAATGCGATTACTGTGGGAAGTGCAAAAACAGGGAAATACCTGCCCATTGTCTTATTATTCATTTCATTTCCTCCCTCTTATCTTACCTTATTAAAATAAGGGCCGGAATTATATCCGGCCCCTCTGAAGCTGATCGGATCAATCCGTAGGATCTGCCTTTTCAGGAGCCCAGTTATCAAGAATTGCTGATTTTACAGCATCCCAGTCTCCGGTTCCCTGTGAGTATTCAAGAAGAGCGGCTCCGATTCCATCTTTGTAAGTCTGGCTCGGCATTGTATTAAATGCCCAGGATACACTTTCTTTTCCAGAATTGGACCATTCCATAATGGAAGATGCCAACGGATTGCTCGGAACTTCATCTTCACCAAAGGTATTGTATGGAGAAATCCAACCCAGTCTGTTCACACATAAATCTTTTCCTGTTTCGCTGTTAAATAACCAATGAATGAATGCCAAGGTAGCTTCCTTATCTTCGTCGGATGATTTAGAGTTAATTGTCAGATTTGCTTCTGAGCCAATGCACAGACCCTGATTTTCTTCTCCTTCCACTCCGATATAGATTGGAATAAAGCAAACGTCTTCTGCCGGAAGATCCGGATTGTTCTCATTGATCGTAGTCCATGCCCAGTTTCCGTTCTGTGTAAAGGCAACTTCCTCTAAAGCAAATTCTGCCATTGCGTTCTCTGTAGTCATACTGGACAGCATAGCCGGTTCTGTACAGGAATTATTAATGTATAAATCAAATATCTGTTTGAAATTATCAATATAGGTCCCATCTAAAGTATCGGAGTCATCAACGCCTTTATCTTTATACTCGTAGTAAAGAGGCATATTAAACAAATGTGTCGTCCATCTCCACTCCTCGCCAGGTGAGAAAGAAGTAGATGCAAACGCTCCTAAAATACCCAGTTCATCAGCTTTCGCCTGGATATCTTCCGCAACAGCTTTTAAAGTATCGAAATTATTAATCTCTTCCAGGGAAGAAATCACAGCCCCTTCTGTAGCGCAGTAATCTTCAATGATTCGTTTGTTCGTGATGATTCCATAACCTTCTACAGTATATGGAATCGCGAATACGCCGTCCTCGTCAGAAATCGCAAGACTCTTATCATTCAGCATTTCATACCATTCTGTGTCTGACAGCTCTGTCGCATAGTCCTTCCACTGTTTCAGACCAATGGTATTTCCGATCTGGAAAAGAGTCGGCGCATCTTCTTTCGCCAGTTCAGCTCTTAATACATTGGCATAGGTATTGGCACCAGCACTGACTACTTTAGCCTCAATTCCTGTCTCTTCCGTAAAAGCAGGAAGAACCTCGTCTTCCAGGATCGTAGCATCCTCCGGCTTCTGATTCAGCCAGTAAACACTTCCTGTAATGGAACTATAGTCATAGTCGTCTCCGGATTCTTCTTCCGCAAATACAGGAACTGTAAACATGGAAGCTGCCATAGCGGCAGTCAGTCCTAAAGCTGCCCATTTTTTAGCTTTTTTCATAATTTTCTACCTTCCTTTCGCTTTTATGGAAACGCATCCGGTAATGTATCCGGTAACGTTTCCGGTTTGTGAGATAAACATAGCACATTCCACACCAGTTCGCAAGAGAAATTTAGGCCGAATCTTTCATTTCGTGAATTTCTATATTTTTTCTTTTATTTTTTTGTACAGTTTTCACAGTATTTTGGTATATCCTTTTCTTAGACACACTTCCGCTTTCTGCTTAATGCGCAGAAAAAAGCCGCGCATGACCCGACCATCTGCCGGTCTTTCTGCGCGGCTGCTTCTCTTTCTGTTTTTATTCATGCAGTTCCAGCGGAAGCCCATCCGGGTCCTTGAAAAACGTAAATTTCCCTCCGGAAAATTCATCTGTCCGTATCGGCTCCGTAACAATTCCCTTACGATTTAATTCTTCCACTGTTTTTTCAATATCCGTCACCTTAAAGGCCAGATGCCTCAGCCCATACGCCTCCGGGAAGCTAGGCCTCTTTGGATGCAGCTCATACTCTCCATCCGCCTTCGCCGGAGCAAAAATCTCCAGTTCCACTCCACCCAAAATCAAATCCAGCTTGTAATCCTGCCTGTCCTCCCTGAAGTTCTCTCTCAAAATTTCAAACCCCAGCTTATTCACATAAAAATCCCTGGACCTCTCATAATCCGAAACAATCAAAGCCACATGATGTACTGCACAAATTCCCATATTTTCCTCCTTCTGACCCTTTTTACTCACGGAGTACATTGACTGCGTCAATAATGGCAGATATAAAAGCCTACTTTTCCTCTATCCCATTCCCGCTATATACCTATAGCAACCTTCTTGATTCTTATTATCCTAATATTTACCACGCCAACTTCCTCCGCCCTTCACCAACACACTCCGCCTCCCACGCCTCCTCCCACCCATGAAAAGCCAGCCGAAAGGAAGCGGTGCTCACAACGGCGGGCTTTGCGAGGCTTGGAGGATTTCTTCTGCGCCGCTTCAGCCGCTGAACATCTGTCCGAGCGCCAGCGAGTTATGCGAAGCGGCTGATAATCGGCGAGCGCAGAAGAAATCCCCAAACGCAGCACGTCTGCCGTTGTGAGCACCGCTTCCTTTCGGCGTCCCCTTTTCTCGCTCTGTGACTTAATTACAGAAATCTCCAAAATATTCTGCTATCCTTTACACATACTAAAGAAAAAAGGAGAAAATCACATGAAAATAGAAAACTTTAAAACCAACACCTTCCAAGAAGACGTACTTCAATCCTCTACTCCCGTTTTGGTAGATTTCTGGGCTCCCTGGTGCACCCACTGCCGGGTTCTCTCTCCCATGCTGGAAGTATTCGCTAAAACGGCTGACAATATCCGCATCGGAAAAGTAAACATTGACGAAGAACCGGAGCTAGCCAAACAATTCGGCATCATGAGCATACCTACTGTCCTCTACATTAAAGACGGCGTTGTCAAAGAGAAAAAAACAGCGCCCCAGGATCTGGAGGAACTGGAAGATATGATAAGCTAAAGCCATCATTTCCGCCGGATGTCCCGCACATTTCACCCTCCGGCACTATGCGGCACATCCGGTATATTTCCAGTCCAGTCAAAATATATGATATCCAAAGGACATATCTCCTCTTTACTGCTTACTGATAGCCGAACAGCTGCTTCGCAGCTTCGATCAAGAGGCACTGATTCCCTCAAATATCCCAATAATACCTGGGCGCTATGATATCGTACTCTCTGCAGGAGCATCCATTGCTGTATCCTTCACAGCACTGACAGTCTGAACAATACATATGGGCGTCACGTATGTGAAAGATTCCCGCATACCTAGCTGACGTGCGGTATCCCTTAGCCCGTTTCTTACTGTTCGCGTGATAAATGCCGTTAGAGATCAGCATATTTTCCGGCGTATATCTGCTGAAATCAAAGTAATGATTTTCCGTCCCATGATGAGGAACTTTAATACACCAGTAATGCTCATACAAGGGTATTCTTTTATCATAATTGTTCTGGATCATCTGCAGATGCTTTTTCTGCACATCTCCGGTAAATAAAAGATTCAATTCTCCGTCTTTGTCGTTTTGGAAAACAATGCTTATGTTATTCTTAAACTGACGAAGTTCTATTTTTCTGGCTTCCATATTTTCCAAAAGCTGCTGAAATTCTGCCTGTTCCCGGATTTCCCTAAATTCCCTGTCCAGCGCGGCGAGATCCCGTGACACCTCCTGTCCTGTTTCTCTTCCAAGAAGCGTCATGGAAAACACGATCTGCCTCAACCGTCCTGAAAAAGCTAATAACCTTTCCAGTATATACTGATAATTTTCCCCAATAGCCGCCATGATCTCTTCTGTTTCCGCCGCAATCACATCCTGGTCCGGCCATAAAGCCCTGTATTTTCCCTCAAACAGGCTTCCTCTTTCTAAAAGCTCCACCTCCTGAGGTTTTCGGCACAAAGTCTCCACAAGGGCAAAGAGACTCACCTGACGGCCTGGAAGATAGGTATTTTTCATCAGGTCAGCTAAAATCAGCAAAGTAAGAGTCCTGTTCATCTCCTCCCTGGAAAAAACATCCGGAAGATATATTTTCCCAAATTCATGGGAATACTGTTTCTTCTTCATCATATATAAAAGGCCGGATAAATGATCCAGATGGAAATGCGTCAGCAAAAGATTTTTCTGCTCTATACTGCTCAGATCCGAAAGTATGATATCAAACATTTCCCGCCGGGGCCGGCCGCTTATCCTGCTATTGCTGGTCCCGAAATCCACAAGAAGGTTTTTTCCCTTGTCACGGATACAAAAGCAGTCTCCGAAACCAACGTTGTACATTCGTATTTTCATTTTATTCCACTCCGTTTTTGGCACAGATGTCATTTAAACAACATCTGTCGCAATGGGGTTTTGTCCTGGCAGTACATACATCTCTTCCATGATAGACCAGTCTGTGGCAGAAATCGCTTCCTTCTTCCGGAGGAATGATCTTCCACAAAGCCATCTCCACCTTCTTAGGTTCTTTTATATTATCCACCAGACCCATGCGGTTCGTCAGCCGGATACAATGTGTATCCGTCACAATAGCCGGTTCTCCGAATACATCCCCCATGATCAGATTGGCGCTCTTTCTTCCCACTCCCGGAAGCTTCAAAAGCGCGTTAAAGTCTTTGGGAATCTTTCCTCCGTATTCATCCCTGAGCATCCGCATACATCCGCTGATATCTCTGGCTTTACTGTGACCCAGTCCGCAGGGCTTCACAATGGCTTCTATATCCGCCACATCCGCATTAGCTAAAGCTTCCACGCTTGGATACTTTTTATACAGATCCTGAACCACAACGTTCACCCTCGCGTCCGTACACTGCGCCGCAAGACGCACGCTCACTAAAAGTTTCCACGCCTGGTCATAATCCAGCGTACATCCTGCGTCAGGATATTCTTCTTTCAATCTCCGGATAATCTCCAGAGCCAGTTCTTCTTTCGTCATAAAACTGTCCTTTCCTCCTTTTGACGCATTTGCCGCGTCATCCGGGCAGATTTTCTATTTATTTAAAGCCTGCCGCTGACTCTTTTAAAAGTAAAATAAAATACGATCCCCTTCACAATAGAAGAGATGGTAAGCGCCCACCAGACTCCATTTAATCCCAGCCCGATGTTCGTAAGCAGTAAAGCCAGCGGAATCCTTGAACCTGTAAGCAAAATGCTGATAACACTGCATAATTTTGTCCTTCCAAGTCCGGAAAGGGCGCCTACAGTCATAAGCTCCACGCACATAAATCCTTCCCCTATCCCAATGATCACAAGATAGTCTACAGCAATGGAGATCACATCCTCCTCATAGAAAAACAGCCTTGCCATAGGTTTCGGCAAAAGCACAAACAAGGCGGTCACTAATATTCCCCAAAGGATCAGGATACGCAGCGAAATCCCGTACCCTTTCCTTATCCGGTCATGCTTTTTCGCCCCGTAATTTTGGCCCACAAAGGCATTCAGCGCCGCGCCGAAACCGTCTGCTGTATTCCAGGAAATGGATTCGATCTGGCCGCCCACACGCTGGGTAGCCACCGCTCCGGCACCAAAGCCGGAAACCATCCTTGTCAGCACCATAGAAATCATGCAGTAAATCGTCCCCTGTAATGCTGTGGGGACTCCGATCCTGCAGATAGATGCGTAATAGCTTCCCTGTGCAATCTGAAAGATCTTTGCATTCTTTATTACATTTTTTTCTCCTTGGGAGCGAAATACACTAACAAGCATTACCACCATAACAAGAAACTGTGCCGTCACAGTGGCCACTGCCGCTCCTGCCACTTCCATCCTGGGAAACGGCCCTATTCCCATGATCAAAAGCGGGTCAAGCGCCATATTGGTCACAAGGCCCGCCAGGTTTGCCTTAAAAGGCGTTTTCGAATCCCCCTGTGCAGTAAAAAGGCCGGTAAGGGTCAGATTCAAAAAAGAAAAAATAATCAGGCCGCAGGTAATCTGCATATATATTTTTGCGTATCCATAAGTTACGCTGTCGTTTAACTGAAAAAAGGCGATCAGCGCGTCTGTAAAAAACAGACAGACCAAAGCAAACAGTCCACCAAAAACACAGGTTAACTGTAAAGCCGACGCTGCATAATTCGCTGCGCCTTCCCGGTCGCCCCCGCCGCAGCACTGGGCCACATGCACCTGTCCTCCCATTCTTGCTAAAGAGACCAGCCCCTGGGAAAGCCACACGTACATACCGCCTACTCCCACTCCGGCCACCGCCTTGGAACCAAGCACGCCTATCCACGCCATATCCGTGATATTATAGGCCGTACCTAAAAAAGACGAGGCCATAATGGGAAGTGCCAATTGAGACAATGTTTTTAAAATCGGTCCTTCTGTAAGACTCAATTGCCCTTGTCTGCTCATTTTCCCCTCCATACACTCTTTTTTCTTAATGTTTTTCTGCAAACACAGCCGGAAGTGCCCCGGCATGTTTTACATCCTTAGCTTTTTATGAAATTCCTTTATAAGCTCCTTCCGTTTAAAGATAAACAAGCCCACGATCATAAGAAAACTTACTCCCCCGCAGATTACCGACGGATACGTTACCTGCACCAGCCCTGTAAAAAGAAAGATCAGGGGAATCCAGCCAAAAAATCCTGCCTGGATAAAGTAAAACAAATACTCCGGCTGTTCCAGCTTTTTCACTTTGGCGATCACCGGCATAGAACATAAAACCACAAGGGAGGCAAGGGGAAGTAAAAAATCCACCGACCAGCCCCGCCATCCGGTGAACCAGTCCCATAAAATACCTGCCAGGCTGACGATCAAAAGCTGCCACATAAGATTTTTCAGGATATTCCTTCGTTTCCCATATGCCACGGTCACGATCAGCCAGGTGCAAAAGCAGCCTGCCCCTACAAAAAGAGACCAGCTTAAATGGTCGCTGAGTATATAATTTATCATACCGCAGACCACCGCTATGGCAATGCACAAAAAGGTAAACGTCTCGAATATTTTCTTTGCTGTTCCTTTTTGATCTTTTTTATAGCCGGGGAAAGTGTTTTCTTCCTGTCGGCAGGGGATTTCCTCCTTTTCCAGATAAGAAAGAAGGTTTCTCTTGATACTCTCGCTTGAGATTTTCGCCGTTAAGCCAAGGCTTAGCTCGTTTCCATAGGAACAGGAACAAAGCTGCAGAGAATTCGTACTTGCAAAAAAGCCGAATCGCTCAATATACTCCCTGTATTCTTCCGGCATCCGTATGACTCCCACGTTGGAATACACTGCCGTGATCCCTCTTCCGCCCAGGGTAGTTCCTGCCTGCAGGGCAAGGGTTTTCGCCTCTAAGGGCACCATGCGCAAAAAAGGATTTTTCTCCAGGCCAACCAGCTCATTCATACGCATGGCGATCCGCTCCTTGCTAAGCTCCGCCTCAAACTGTTCTTTCACCTCATTTACCACATCTTTAAAAGTCGTATCCTGCCGGAAATGGCAGCGCACTTCAATCCAGCCAAAAAAATTCGCCATTGACTGAGAGGGAAAATAATTCCTTAAATTTACCGGAATCATCAGTCCAATGGGCTTTTTTATCTGATTTCTTGGAATCTCCTCATGGATGGCGCATATAAGCATGGCGGCAATAAGCATTGTAATAGAGACGCCATATTCTCTCGCCTTTGCAAGGGTCTCTTTTACAGGCAGGGAAATCTCTGTGATCTCCATATCATGCTGCTCGTGCTTTTCGCCTCTAAACTGAAAGGCTTTTTCCTTTTTCTCCCGAAGCTTAGGCGCATCGGAATTATAATACTGGGAAAAGCTGTCCTCCTCCAAATCCTTTTCCGTCACTTTTTCGTCAGGAAAAATCTCTGGAAGGCAGGCCTCCCTGTGAACGATCCTCAGGTAATTTTTCACCAGCTCCTGTAAAAAATGCATAGCTCCTGTCCCGTCTGTAAGCCCGTGAAAAACCTCGAAATTAATCCTGTTTTTATAGTAAGAGACCTCGAAAAGAAGGCTCTTTTTATCCGGTATATAGATCCTGCTGCAGGGAGGAAGGGTCTCTTCTTTTACCAGGGCCCGAATCTCCCTTCGTTCCAGATAAAACCAGAATAAACCTTTGCGAAGGACTGCCTGAAACACCTGATATTTTTCCATGGTTTGGTTAAGCGCCTCCTGAAGCTTCTCTGCGTTTACCTCTTCTTTAAGCTGGCAATAAAAGCGAAAAACTCTGGTATCTTCTTTTCCCGTTACTGCGGGAAATGCCAGTGCCGCATTATCCAGTTTTCTCCACTGTGATAAGCCTGAATTTTTCACGATCCCTCATTCTCCTTTAAAAATGCATTCATATACTCAAAGCTTTCCTGCACATGCAAAAACTTAATTCCCAGGGCGAAAAATCCATGAAAAGCTTCGGAGATCCGATGGATCTCCACCTTGTTTCCCGCCTCCTTTAATCTCTCGCCATAGGCTTCCCCCTCGTCTCTTAAAGGGTCAAGCTCCGCGGTTAAGATCAGCGTATCCGGCATATTACTTAAATCTTTTGCCAAAAGAGGGGCAAAATATGGATTTTCCCGGTCTTTTGGACTGCTTTGGTACAGGGTCAAATAGTTTTCCATTTTCTTTGCCGTCAGTAAGTAGCCCTCCCCGTTTTCTTTTACAGACGGATAGGGTGACTGATCTGTATAACAATTATTAAGGGCCGGATAGATCAAAATCTGTTTTCCCGGCGTAAATTCCCCGGTTTCCCTTGCCATCAGGCACACAGCCGCGGCCAGGTTTCCCCCGGCACTGTCCCCTGCAATGGCAATGTCCTCCGGCTTTGTATTTAAGAGAAAGCGATTGGTGAACAGCGCTTTTGCCGCAGCGTAGCAGTCTAAAAGCCCGGTGGGAAAATGGTGTTCCGGTGCTAGGCGGTACTGCACAGACGCCACGATCCGCCCTGTGGACTGGGACATTCTGGCGCATACTCTGTCATAATTATCCACGCTTTCTGTCACCCAGCCGCCTCCATGAAAGAAGAGAAGGACCGGCAGCTCATGGCCTTCCTCCACTCCCTTTTTCATCGCGTCTTCTGTGGGAAAATAAAGCCTTACAGGCACATTATATTCTCCGTTATATACACCTGCATCTAACTTTCTATAAAAGATCCGCATGGGGTCAAGCTGTTTTAAATCCGCCAGCTTTCTGGATGCCTCCACCTCTATATTTCCATAGGAAAGAGCATGCAGGATGGTTTTCATGGTCCGTATTTTCAGTCCGTCAGTCATGGCGTTCGTCCTTATTCTCATAACATTCACAGAACCTGGCAGCAAATGCCGGAGGCTCCTCGTGTACATAAAGATGGGAAATATCTGCGTAGGAAGTCATACGGAAAGAGGCGATCCCCTTTCGTCTTTCTTCCGTCACCACTGTAGTCACCGAAGTAGGCGCCGCACACATACTATGCAGAAGCACCATGGGAGATACACTGAAAAGATGGGAAAGAAGCACACATCCCACGCCGAAATGGCAGAAAAATACAATGGTATCATTATTTGGTCTCTCTGCCCGGTAATAATGGCCCTCCCTGGTATAGCCATGTTCCTTTAAAAAAGCATCGAAATTTTGGGTGATCCAATCATATTCTTCTTTTGCCTTTGCCTCTTTCATGATCTCTGTATCATACCAGGTGTCGTAATGATAATAGCGTTCTTCCCTGGTCCAGTCCCCAGGGAGCCAGTCCCAGAGGATCATCTTTTTTTCTTTTACATCCGGCCGATGGATACGTGTCCGCACTTCCTGCAGCCAGTCATATTCCACAGCGGTCCTATTTAGTTTCTTTAAGGTAAAAGAAGCCGTATCCTTAGCTCTTCCCAGGGGAGAAACGCAAAACTCCTTAATATCCAGTCTGCAGAGCCGCTCTGATAGATACTCGGCCTCTTTCCAGCCTTTTTCCGTAAGGGAATCAATGGAATAATCCGGATCCCCGTGGCGTACGATCAAAATTTTCATGTTCTTTTCTTCTCCTGTACGGGTATTCCTGTTTGATTCATTATAATATGTTACAGAAAATTTTAAAAGTGTTTTGTTGCTTACCTGAGTTGTTTTCTATTGAATTATACCTGCGGATATGCTATAGTGAAGATGTTGATTAGGACAAAGAAGTTCTTAAAAGAGACTTCTTTGTCCTTTTTATTTTTTGGCAAAACATTCCCGTATAACTGTACTGGATATTATTCTGGTATCGGAAAATTATAAGCAGGCAAGGAGGTATCCCTATGGCAGCATTCGATAAAATATACAGCGGTTTTCCGCAAATGGATGAAATCCTGGATTATATACGTTTAGGTGACAATGTGGTGTGGCAGGTCTCAAGCATTGATGAATTTCGGATGTTCGCAGAGCCTTTTGCCCGCCAGGCAGTTAAAGACGGCAGGAATGTGATCTACATCCGCTTCGCCCAGCATGAACCGGTGCTGAAAGACCTAAACGGCATCAAGGTCTGTGAATTTAACCCGGATGAGGGATTTGAACCATTTACAGTCTCCATCTACGAACAGATCACCAAAGAAGGAAGGGACGCTTTCTATGTATTTGACTGTCTGTCTGAATTACAGTCCGTCTGGTATACGGACCTGATGATGGGAAATTTTTTCCGCGTAACCTGCCCCTATCTTTTCGAGCTTGATACCGTTGCCTATTTTCCCCTTCTCCGGGGACGCCATTCCTTTGATGCAGTAGCAAGAATCCGGGATACCACACAGCTTTTGCTGGATGTATATTCTAATGAAACTTACCTTTATCTTCATCCTCTAAAAGTATGGAACCGTTATTCTTCCCGTATGTTCCTTCCCCACTGCTGCCGGAAAGCAGACGGCAGTTTTACTCCTGTGGAGGATGGGGTAGGCATGAGCCGGTACTACCAGATCATACAGAATTATTCCGCAAATTCGCCGGATCAGAATTACGACAGCCACGACCGCTTTTTTACCCAGGCTAAGATGGACTATTCCCGGGGATATTTTTCCCAGGAGACAGAAGATCTTATCATTGACAGTACCATGACCAAAGATGAACGGCTAAGGGCTTTGGTGAAACGCTATTTTAAGCCTCAGGATTATTTTATGCTGCGGGATCGGATGATCGGAAGCGGTGCCATCGGCGGCAAAGCCTGCGGTATGCTTCTTGCCCGGAAGATCGCAGAAACGGAAATCCCGGAATTTCTCTCCTACAGCGAGCCTCACGACTCTTTTTATATTGGCTCCGATGTATTTTATACTTATATTGTGTCAAATGGCTGCTGGCGTCTGCGTATACGCCAGAGAACCAAGGAGGAATATTTCAGTGCCGCCAAAGAGCTGCGGGAGCATCTTTTCACAGGAGAATTTCCCCCAAAGATCCGGGAACAGTTTTTAAATGTGATCGAATATTTCGGCCAAAGTCCCTTTATCGTCCGTTCTTCCAGTTTTCTTGAAGATGGCTTTGGAAACGCTTTCGCCGGAAAATATGAATCTGTTTTCTGTGTAAACCAGGGAGATCCCCAGAAGCGTCTGGAGGAATTTGAACAGGCCGTACGTACAGTCTATGCCAGTACCATGGATTATTCCGCCCTTGAATACAGACTTTTGCGGGGTCTGGAAAAAAAGGATGAGCAGATGGCGATTTTAGTGCAGCGTGTCTCCGGCTCTTATCAGGATAAATATTTCATGCCCTGTGCCGCTGGGGTGGGGTACAGTCACAGCGCTTATAAATGGTACCCCGATATGGACCCGGATGCAGGCATGCTCCGCATTGTCATGGGGCTTGGCACGAAAGCGGTGGATCGGACAAAGGAGGATTATCCCCGCCTGGCTAATCTGGACCGTCCTGCTGCCACCGTTTTAACCACAGTGGAACAGAAACATAAGTTTTCCCAGAGAAATATTGATGTGCTGGACTGTGAAGAAAATATACCCAGGGAGGTTCCTCTGGAAACCCTTCTTCCCCATCTTCCCCTCTGGTACAAGAAAATCGTGCTGGAGCATGACTATGATGCGGAATACCGCCTGCGTCAGATGGGAAGATACCAGGACGTATGGTTTGTCAGCTGCCAGAAGCTTCTGGAAAAAAGGGAATTTACTGCTCTCATGCAGAAAATCCTAAAGACCCTGGAACGTATTTATGAAAACCCGGTGGATATTGAATATACGGTAAATGTGGATGAGAGCGGAGATTTCGTCGTCAACCTGCTTCAATGCAGGCCCCTATATCTGGGGCAAAAGGGAGAAAAGATCGATCTGGCTGATCTTAATCTCAGGGAAGTATTTTTTGAAATTAAAGATTCCTCCATGGGAAATTCCGGAAAGAGAAAAATAGATATCGTCATCCAGGTGGATCCTGTACTTTATTATCAGTACCCCTACCGAAAAAAATATGACGCTGCCGCAGCTTTAGGAAAAATCAACCGTTACTTCCGGGGTACAGGGAAAAATATTCTTTTGCTGGCGCCCGGGCGTATTGGTACGTCCTCGCCGGAATTAGGGATTCCTGTAACTTTTGGGGAGATCTCTAATTTTTCCGTTGTCTGTGAAGTATCTGACAGCCGCGCCGGCTATATGCCGGAACTAAGTTATGGCAGCCATATGTTCCAGGATCTTGTAGAGGCGGATATCTTATACGGAGCCATCTGGAATAACGGAAAGACACTGGTCTATCATCCAGAACTATTTGACAAAACGGAAGATCTGTTCCCCAATATCTGCCCGGATATGGAGGAGCTTTGCGGAATCATCACGGTGCATCCTACAGAAAACTTATATTACTGGCTGGATGCTGTGTCGAATCATGCTGTTTGCGGGGTGGAGGATAAAGGAGTTTAAAATCACAAAGAATCGAGGGAAATTGAACAGCAGTTGAAAGCGGCTTTTCTTTCCTATATAATAACTTTATCTTATACAGTTGTCTTATTTCTATTCCTTGAGGATAGATAAGGAAGGAGGACACAAAAGCATGGATTTTATGTTAGGAAGTGGATTCGAAGCAGTCACAGGAATTATCTTTTTCGCTATTTTGGTAATGTTTGTGCTTATTATCGCCAAAAGCGTATCTACCTGGAATAACAATAATCATTCGCCCCGCGTTACTGCAGAAGCAGATATTGTCTCTAAAAGAACCCAGGTAACTCACCAGCAGCACGCCAATGCCGGCGACCCTACAGGCGCCCATGGATTTCACACCACGACTTCCACCGCCTATTATATCTGTTTCCAGTTTGACACGGGCGACCGATTAGAACTGCAGGTGGATGGAAAAGAATACGGAGCCTTAGCCGAGGGGGATCACGGAAAGCTGACCTTTCAGGGTACAAGGTATTTAGGATTTGAACGGCAGACTCCTGCGACAGATGAAATCGAATAGGAGGGAGTGATCAGCTCCCGTCCTCTCACGGCACCGGACATCCGGCTTCCTTCAGATCCCACTTCACAGTGAACACCCTTGCCTTTGGCTGCACCCTTAAGAAACGTGCGCCGCCAGGCTCATTGAGAAAAAATCGGTTTATACCAGAAAACATCCTGATATAAACCGATTTTTTAAAACATAGTATCGTCTCTCAAAGCCTCGACCAGATCGATCTTGCGTACCCGCCGCCAGCCAAGGTAATAAGCGAATGCTACAGCACCAAGGATTGCCAGTATAAAAACAGCAACCGGAAGTACTGGCGCTTCATCAAAAAAGGTTCCTGCCTCCATATAACTCATTCTCAGCATATACCATACACTGAGCGCAGACACCGGAATGGTGATCAATACCGGCCGTCCTGCGATCAGCAGCGCTTCTATACAAAACATCTTCTTTAGCCCCGCCGGTGTCATCCCAACAGACAGATATCTGGCAAATTCCCGTCTCCTCTGACGTACATACCCCAGCGTATTAGAAAACACGCTGCTGATGCCGATCAGAGCCAGTAAGACACAAAAGCCACCCAGGATAAGCATCATTCCATGTATCTCTTTGTCGTTCGTTTCCTCTTCCTGGATGCGATTCTCGCTTTCAATGGTATATTTTTCATCAAGGAGCTGAGCGATATCACTTTCAATACCATTTAACGCTTCCTGCGTGACCGGCTCTTTCACAAGGATGCGGATGATGCTGCCTTCCCCGTTTTCTCCAATCTTCTCTTTGACGGCTGTCCACAGCGAAACCGGAAGAAAATGAACCAGTTCATAGGGATCCTCTGTTCCATATTCCTCCCGCAGTACCGGAACCTCTTCTGTATAGGCAAGAACCGGAAGCTGAGCCCATGCTCCCTCTTTCTCCGAATTTTTCACGGTTCTTTTGCTGTTTTCTTCTTTGAGATAGGGCAGAGAACGGGCATGTCGGAAATCGGGATCCGTCACATCTGAAATTTGGTTTCGGATCACAGCGCCGTCCAGTCTTGGCGTTACGCCAATCTGCTCACAGTAAGCCAGGAAACTGCTGTCATCCATGATGACGAGAGGCGCATGGACCAGCCACCCCTCTTCTGTCTGTATTGCCTGTTCACCGGAGGCATTGGAAAAACCACCGATTGCTTTCATGTCTGTACTGATTTCTTCCTCAGCGATTAGCGTCTTTGCCGTTACTTTCTGGTATACCACGGCACTTTCTACGCCGGGAAGAGAACGGATTTCTTCTGCTTCCTCAATCTGATCCACCTTCGTATCTTTTACCGACACCATGATATCCCAAGCATTCTGATATTTTTCAAAATAGGTTTCTCTTGTACTGATCGCTGAAAGAGTAAAGAAGCATTGCATCAGTGTAAAAGCCAGAAGCGACAGTACCAGGGAGAAAGAGGCTGTTCTTAAGGAGCTTTGTTGTGCCTTTAAGGCATTGGCGGCCAGTTCGCCCTCTGCCCCAAAAACTGCTGCAAGGATCCGAGGATTTTTTCTTCGTTTTAGTTTGGCTTCCTCTGTATGCTTCAATGCTTCTATAGGCGTTATTCTGCTTAATTTTCTTGCCGGGATCCATGCTGAGATCCAAATTGTGACTGCGGATACCAGGGCTGTCACTGCAAAGACCAGTGGATGATAGCCAAAAACTGTGGGCTGCCGTCCCGGAATATCCCGTCCTATCACATTAAGGATTTCCATGATTCCTGCACTGCCTGCAATCCCCAGCAAAATCCCGGCAAGGATGGGGAGTATGCATAAGACCGCAGCCTCCTGCAGCAGAAAGGTTCGTATCTGATTGGGAGTGGCTCCCACACTTGAGAAGATGCCAAGCTGATAGATCCTGTCATTCATAGAGACAGCGAAAGCATTATGTAGGATCACGATCAAGGATATTGATGCCAGCAGTGTCACCAGGATAAAAAATGGAAAGACAAGCCTGGGCGCCGGATCCTCTGGATCACGCACCAAATACATCGAAAGAAGCGCGTGGTGGTAGGACACATTCTCTTGGGACACTCCCGAAAGCCTGGCGACTTTCGGCGTATCCTCAAGGACTTGACGCATATTCTGAAAATAAAGATCCAGCACTGTTTCTCCTGATTCTTCTTCCCAAACTTCCACATTCGTTACACTTGCAAAGCTTTGAACTGCCTGTATATCTTCCGGGTCAAACTCGCCCATGATTCTGCTCTGCCAACTTCCTTCTTCTCTTTCGATTCTTTCTACTTCATATTTCCAAAGATTGTAAAACACACCACACAGCAGGGACAGCAGCAGAGTTGACAGAAAGGCTGCTGCAATGACCGTAATCCCTGACGAACGATTATTTCTGATATATCCTGATGAATATTCTCTCCACATACTTATTACCTCCGTCTCTCATCTCTGATGATGCGTCCATCTTCCAGCGTGATGATACGGTCTGCCTCCAGTGCAGCCCTCTCGTCATGGGTAATCAGAAGAATCGTCTGGTTTAGATTGCGGTTGGACAGCTTCAGCATATCCAGAACTTCTTTGGAATTTTTCTGGTCCAGGTTGCCTGTCGGTTCATCTGCCAGAATCAACGCTGGACGATAGATCAGTGAGCGGGCGATCGCGGCTCTTTGCTGCTGCCCTCCGGAAAGTTGACCTGGTAATGCCTCCAGCTTGTCGAAAATTCCAAGAGCCTTTACGATCCTGTCAAAATATTCCTGGTTTGGTTTCTTCTTATCCAGTATAAGAGGCATCAGAATGTTTTTCCTTACACTCAGCGTTGGGATCAGATTATAAAACTGGTATATCAGTCCTACCTTTCTTCGGCGAAAGATAGCCGCCTGGGTAGGTGTAAGATGGGAAAGTTCTGTCCCATCTACCATAATGGTTCCTTCTGTCGGCTTATCAACGCCTCCCAAAATATGCAGGAGCGTGGATTTCCCAGAACCGGACGCCCCTACAATAGCCACAAACTCGCCTCGCTGTACAGTCAGGCTAATCCCGTCTAAGGCAGTTACCTGCCCGGCGCCTGCACCGTATATCTTACGGACTCCCATGCATTTTAAAATCTCCATATCCTGTTTCCTCCTTTTTTCTTTCCCAGTCCAGAAGCACCAGTGACGGAATCTGTGGATCATCTTCCACATAAAATAATTCTTACCACCTGTCTTTCTTAAGTATAGCAGATGAAAATGACAGTTCCGTGACAGATATGCCGGCCTAGTCTCCATCTGCAGCTTTTTAAAGTCATCCTACCTGTGAAACGGCAGCCCTAAATATACAAAAAACCTTTGAAAACACGAAACACCATATCTTTAAAGATCCTCACTAAAGCTGAAAATCGAACAAGGTCAAATACTCCTTACAAGGCTCATCTATTTTCAATTTCATAGAGTAGTAGTATAATAAACGAAAGTAAAGGAAAACATTAGGAGTATAATATAATGGATATTAGAAATAAGGGTTGTCTAGCTAAAGATATTGAAGCCGTTATTACAAGTTTTAATCAAGGGAATATGATTCTTGAAGCAGTTCATTCATTATGTGAACAGACTGTGTTGCCATCAAGAGTTATTATTGTGGACGATGGTTCAACAGATAAAAATTCTTTAGATATATTGAATGCAATTAAGGCAGACCCCTCTATTCCTATTCCGGTTGTTGTGATACAGCAGCCAAATAGCGGTGTATCAACGGCAAGAAATACTGGGATTTGTAAGTCAGAAACCCCCTTGGTACTTGTACTTGACGGAGACGATAAGGTTAAGCCTTCATATATTGAGCAGGTTTGTAAGTTGTTGCACGAAAATACTTCAATGGTAGCTGCTTCATCATGGATGAATACCTTCGGTGTGCTTGATTCCGTAATATGTCCAAGCGGAGGAAATATAAGCAAATTCCTTGCACGTAATTGTTGTCCGGCAACACATATCCTTCGGCGTGACGTATGGGAAAAAAGCGGCGGATATGATGAATCTATGCGTTCTGGGTTTGAAGACTGGGATTTCTTTTTAAGTATATTGGAAACAGTACCGAATGCACATATCGGGATTGTTCCTGAGCCACTAATTGATTATCGCACTGCGCCTGCTTCATCGAATGTTAAGAGTATGTTAAAGCGGCTTGAACTAATGCGTTTTATAATAAGAAAACATAAGCAATCTTACCAGTCACATATAGAAGATGCGATATTGGGAATCGAAAGCATATCCATGTCCAGAATGAATGGATGGGAAAATGAAATATGCCATACCCTGAAAGAAAAACAAATTTTATGCCAAGCATCTAAAGATTTTATCAAAAGCCCATCATATGGTGATGGTGGGATGGCTGCCGCTGTTCGCATTGTATCCGATCATCAAAAAAAGTCTGTCTCCTGAACAGGACTATCTTTTATATAATCAAACCGGGCAGTTTTGCTGAAATATTTGTATTTAATATTATTCACTATGCATGGACCAGTTGAATGTCTCGTTATTACCGCATCTTATGTCAGATCAAACGGACCATCTGATAGAAAATCAAAGCCAAATGCCATAGTTCTGACTGTTTAGATACAAGGTGGAAAAATGATTCTCCTATTTCGTTTGAGATGATCAGCCTTATCTTAATGACATTGGTATCAGGGCACACACCTTTTTATTTCTTATTGACAATAGGATGCACTTTCCCTACAATAGAACATATAATAATTGATATATCAATAATTAACCTGTCAATAATTAATCTGTCAATTAAAGGAGTGATTTCTATGAATTACGCCATTCACACGCTGCTTTCCCGCACAGGGCATGCACAGCAAAATTATCTTCGTCCTTATTTAAATCAGCTTGGTCTCTCTCCCGGCCAGCCCAAGGTACTGCGCTGCCTCTACGCAAAAGGTTCCTGCTCCCAAAAAGAACTGGCCGATTACTGCGAAGTGGATCCCGCCGCTATCTGCCGGATGCTGGATATTTTAGAACGCGGCGGCTTCATCGCCCGCCGTCCCTCTAAAACCGACCGCCGGGCCGGAGAAGTTTCCCTTACGGAAAAAGGCCGTGCTTCCTTTGAAGCCTGGGAAGAACAATGCAGCACGATAGAAGCCCGTATGTTAAACGGCTTCACACCGGAGGAAAAGAAAAATCTCGCAGACTATTTATCCCGCGCCTATCGGAACATGGGCGGGCGTCTGCTTTAAATGCCAAGAAGGAGGAAAATGGGTTATGAATGACCTGAAAAAAGTTTTTGCTTATGGAAAGCCCTACAAACGGGATTTTATCCTTGCCGCTGTCCTGATCTTCATTGAAAGTCTCTTTGAAATGGTCATCCCGGTTCTTATGACAGACATTGTGGACGTAGGAGTTCCCTCTCACGACATCAACTACCTGATCCTGCAGGGAGGAAAAATGGCCATCTGTGCCATACTTTCCTTGATCTCCGGACTTATGTACGCGAAATTCGCCGCCAGGGCCGCCTACGGTTTCGGCGCGGAACTCAGGCTCGCTCAGTATGAACGGATGCAGGATTTTGCTTTTTCCAATCTGGATCATTTTTCCACGCCCTCCCTTGTCACCCGTATGACCACGGATGTCACCGTTATGCAGAACGCGGTAAACGCTGGGCTGCGTCCTTTGGTGCGCGGTCCGGTAATGCTGGTTTTAGGGGTAGGGCTGGCATTTATACTGAATAAAAAACTGGCGGTTGTATTTATCATCACCACACCTATCCTGGGAGGGATCCTTGCCCTTATCGTTCATAAGGTAAGCCCTCTTTATAACCGCCAGCAGACTGCTGTGGATCACGTAAACGGGCAGGTTCAGGAAAGCCTTACCGGCATCCGTGCCATTAAGGCCTTTGTCCGGGGCGAGTATAAGACAGAAGAATTTAAGGAAGTAAACCTAGAACTGACCGACGCCAGCCGCACCACCTTTAAATATGCGGTCTTAAACCTGCCGGCCTTCCAGGCGCTCCTTTACACTACTGTGGTCCTTATCATGTGGAACGGAGGGCGGTATATCCTCATCGGTTCCATGAGCGTAGGGGAACTTACCGCGTTTTTAAGCTACGTGATGCAGGTTTTAAACTCCATGATGATGATCTCCAATGTATTCCTGATGCTCACCCGCTCCCTGGCAAGCGCCAAACGTATCTCAGAAATACTGGAAGAAAAACCCGCCCTGGAATCTCCCTCCCATCCCGTTTCTGAGATTCAAAACGGAGAGATCATTTTTAAAAACGTATCCTTTAAATACCACAAAGACGCCTCTAAATTTGCCCTTTCTCATGTAAATCTGCACATTCGGGCAGGAGAAACCGTAGGCATAATCGGAGGAACCGGATCCGCCAAGTCTACTCTTGTACAGCTGATCCCCCGTCTCTACGATGCCACAGAGGGAACCGTGCTGGTAGGAGGGCATGACGTAAGAGAGTATGATCTTTCTGCCCTGCGGGACGCCGTGGGCATTGTTCTCCAGAAAAACCTCCTTTTCTCCGGTACTGTCCGGGAAAACCTCCTTTGGGGAAACGCACAGGCTGATGACGCCGTCCTATGGGACGCCTGTAAAAAAGCCTGCGCAGATGAATTTCTCTCACGGATGAAGGGAGGTCTGGATGCGGACTTAGGGCAGGGGGGAGTAAATATATCCGGAGGCCAAAAACAGCGGCTTTGCATTGCAAGAACCCTCCTTAAAAATCCAAAGGTCCTGATCTTCGACGACTCCACCAGCGCAGTTGACACTGCTACAGAGGGAAAGATACGAAGTGCGCTTAAATCTTTAACAGAGGTTACGAAAATCATCATTGCCCAAAGGGTTACTTCCGTCATGACGGCAGATAAAATCGTGATTCTGGAAGACGGACAGATTCACGCCGTTGGCACTCATAAGGAACTTCTGGCATCGGATCCTATTTATCAGGAAATCTACGAATCTCAAATGAAATCCCAAAAGGAAGTTTCCGCCGTACAGGAAGGAGGCGTTTTACATGGCTAAGACCTTTAACGGGAAACGGCCCGCAAATCTTCGTCAGACAGTGAAAAAACTTTTGGCCTATTTCGGCCGTCACAGGCGCTTGCTGATCCTGATCGGCTTCCTTGCCGCCGTCAGCGCAATGGCAAACCTGGTGGGCACATATATGATCCGTCCTCTAGTAAACCAGCTGGTGGCCGGAGGGGGAACCGAAAGCCTGATCCAAAATGTGCTTATTGCCGCGCTGATCTTCGGCACCGGAGCCCTTTCCACCTTGGGCTACACCCAGCTTATGGTACGCGCTGCCCAGCAGATCTTATGTGATATCCGGCAGGATCTGTATACCCACCTGCAAAAGCTGTCCCTTGGCTTCTTTGACGCCCAGCGCAAGGGAGACCTGATGAGTCTTTTTACCAATGATGTGGATACTATTTCCGATGCCTTAAACAACAGCTTTGCCGTGATCATCCAAAGCTTTGTGCAGATCGTGGGAACCCTGGCTATCCTGTTTTTCCTGAACTGGCGTCTTTCCCTGCTTGTGATCTTAGGATATCTTGCCATGTTCCTTTACATCCGCTACAGCACAAAGCAGAGCAAGAAGTATTATGACCGCCACCAGGCATATCTGGGTGAATTGGACGGTTATATTGAAGAAATGGCCGCCGGACAGAAAGTGGTAAAAGTATTTAACCACGAAAAAGAAAATCTGGAAAAATTTAAAGAAAAAAATAGAGCCCTCCAAAAGGCAGGCACCACCGCCCAGGGCTACGCAGCCACTATGATTCCGGCTGTGGTAAGTATTTCTTATATTAATTACGCTGTAATTGCCGTGATCGGCGGAGTGATGGTCATCATGGGGCTGTCTGATCTGGGAAGTCTTGCCAGCTATCTGGTGTTAGTCCGCCAGGCCGCTCTTCCTATCAACCAGTTTACCCAGCAGGGAAATTTCCTTCTGGCAGCCCTTGCAGGCGCGGAGCGTGTCTTTTCTGTGATGGATAAGGAACCGGAAGTGGATGAAGGGACAATAAGACTGGTAAATGTAAAAAAGAACAGCGACGGTTCTTTTACCCCCTGTCAGGAACGTTCCAAATACTGGGCATGGCAGGACAGCGCCGATCCTTCCGCTCCTTTGATCCCGTTAAAGGGAGACGTGCGGTTTGACCACGTCACCTTTGGATATCAGCCTGGCCAGAAGATCCTGGATGATATCTCTCTCTACGCAAAGCCAGGACAGAAAATCGCCTTCGTTGGTTCTACAGGCGCAGGAAAAACTACGGTTACAAATCTTATCAACCGTTTTTATGATGTATCCCAGGGACGGATCACCTATGACGGCATTGATGTGCGGAACATCCGAAAGGACGATCTGCGGCAAAGTCTGGGAATCGTACTGCAGGATACCCATCTGTTTACCGGAACCATTGCAGACAATATCCGTTTCGGCAAGCTGGACGCCACCCAGGAGGAAATCGAAAAAGCAGCCAGGATCGCAAATGCGGATTCCTTCATCCGCCGCCTCCCGAAAGGGTATGATACCATGGTTACAAGCGATGGCGCCAATCTTTCTCAGGGGCAGCGTCAGCTCCTTGCCATTGCCCGGGCTGCAGTGGCGGATCCGCCGGTACTGATCCTGGATGAAGCTACTTCCTCCATTGACACCCGTACAGAGGCGCTGATTGAAAAGGGAATGGATCAGCTTATGGAAGGACGGACTGTATTCGTCATTGCCCACCGTCTTTCTACTGTCCGCAACGCCAACGCCATCATCGTCCTGGAACACGGGCGTATCATGGAACGTGGAGATCACGACGAACTCCTTGCACAAAAAGGCGAGTATTATCAGCTTTATAATGGAATGTTTGAACTGTCCTGATGATCCCAGCGCAGTTCTTTTGATCATCAGAAAAATTGGGGGACTTGTGTATACCAAGGCATAGAGAAATCCATCGTCTAAATTTAACATTTCTTTAACAGGAATACGATTGCTGCCTTATCTCTATATTCCTATGATTAAATTCAGATATATTCTATAGAAGGTGGTGCAGCAATATGACAGAGAAACTCCAAAAACGGATCACAGCCGCAGGGATCTTTTTTCTCATCTGTGTCCTTCCCATGGGCATTCCATTATTTTTATCGCCGGACAGAAGAACGCTTTTTGGCAGCTATTGTTCTGTTCCTTTCTGGCTGGCAGCATCCATAGTGATCGGAGCTGCTGGCGTAGGGATTTTATTTTTTGCTTTCAAAGGAAATATAGGCGGCCGAATAGGCAGGCTGGGACTGGTTCTGGGAGCTTTATGCCTGGCCGCCCTGTGTATTTTTTCTTTCTTTACAAAGGTGATCAATCCCCTGCGTGACATCCCCTATTTAAGCAATCCCATTTCTACCCGGCTTGAAAATGTGCATTTTTATTATAATAACATCGGGGACAGTCCTTCCATAGAGCTTGAAGGAGAGGATCCGTCCGGCGTGAGGATGGTATTTGATATCGACAGGGATACATACGAGGACGGAGAGGCCCTTTCTATGCAGGCAGAAGACATGTCCCAAGAGAATATGGTAACGGCAGAGGTTGAGTATCTTCCGTATTCTAAGGTGATTACGCAGGTAGATATACATACTGCGGAAACTAATAGATAATAGTGGCTTTAGCTGAGAAATAAAGACAGCCGCCATGGATTCCATATCACCGTAAGATTTTTTATACAGAAGTTTATACCTGCAGTCCGTGCTCGTTTTAATTTCAAAGACCTGGTGGCCTTTGGCATGTTTAGCCTGGCATTACGGACATTTATATTTACGAATCTAATGTATCAAAAAACCGCCCTTGTACTTTTCCAAGCAAGGACGGTTTTTTAGTCTACGGGGTCAAACTATTTTTTAGGCGGCTGTTTTTTTCTTTAAATGCAATATTATTTTTCATAAGTTATCTTTATTTATCCACGATCAGGCGAGCGCTCCTTTACTCAAACACAAATATCTCCTCTATAGGCGCCTCCACCACTCTGGAAATATCTATCGCCAGCTTCAGGGAAGGATTATACTGGGCTTTTTCCAGGCGCATAATGGTTTCCCGTCTTACGCCCACGGCATTTGCCAGCTGCTCCTGAGTCATATCCTTTAGGAGACGGTATTTTTTCAGATTACAGGTAAATCCTTCTACTCCCATATCACGCCTCTTCCTCTGTATCATATTTGTATAAAAGATAATTGTTTAAAAACAGGACCAACGCAATGATAAAGGAAGAGGAAACAGAAAAGGCTACCGCCACAAAGTCCGTATTTAAGTGGCTTCCCATAAAACCAAGCACCCAGGAAACCAGCCACAAAAGAGAAAATCCAATTTTATAGGAGACTAGCTGCGCCCTTTTCTTCTCTTCAATAAAGCGCTCGTCCATAAGCGTATTGCTTAGTTTTGCCTCATAAAAAAAGCCAAAAAATCCGAAAAATACAAAGAAAAAGAACGGCCATACCTGATTCTGTAAAATAAATGCCGGTATTCCTAAAAATCCAGTGAAGCCGAAAAAGCCGAACCAGCCAAATTTTGCACTTACCTTCCGTGTAATGTGTGCAGAAGATTTCTGTATATCTTTATTCTTACCAACAAAAGAAAAAACCATATGAAAAACCAGAAAAATCACATATGCCGCAAGGGCTATTGTTGTAAGGATCAAAGGCAGATCCGAAGGCCGAAATTGATAGGAGGCATCTATAGGATGTATGATCCTGGAACGGTTAAAAAAACCGTCGTAAGCTACGGCTGCAAATTCCAGGATAATGAACAGCAGCAGAAGATATTCTTTTTTGTACTTTCTCATGGCAGGGATCATCCTTTCTTTAAAATATTTTTAAAGCAAATATACATTTTCGAATGCTGTGTGCGCGCGCTCGCGCTCGCTGGGCTCAATCAAAAAGAGATATATTTATCTCTTTATAGGATAAATATATCTCTTTTTTTAACTCTTGTCAAGAGGGTCAAGATATTCCTTTTATAATCTTCCAACTTTATGGCTCTGC
>CALIZJ010000286.1 GCA_938028845.1 uncultured Blautia sp. | reverse complement strand
TCAGCGGCTCTCTTTATCTGCACGGACAGGAAGTCCATTTAAAGAATGCCCGTGATGCGATTGAACATAAACTTGCCTATGTGACGGAAGACCGTAAAGGAGACGGGCTGATCCTGAGTAATTCCATTAAAAACAATACCAGCCTGGCAAACCTGCAGGGAATCAGCAATAAAGGGATCATTGACCCGGACAAGGAATACGCCGTTGCGGTGGAATATAAAGAGAAACTGAAAACCAAATGTCCTACAGTGGAACAAAATGTAGGAAATTTAAGCGGCGGCAACCAGCAGAAGGTCCTACTTGCCAAGTGGATGTTTGCAGATCCGGATGTTCTGATCCTGGATGAACCTACCAGGGGAATTGACGTAGGTGCAAAGTATGAAATCTACTGCATCATCAACGACCTGGTAGCGGCAGGAAAATCCGTCATTATGATCTCCTCGGAACTTCCGGAGGTCCTGGGTATGTCAGACCGTATTTATGTCATGAACGAGGGTAAAATTGCCGGAGAATTAAGCGCCAAGGAAGCCTCTCAGGAGAAGATCATGACATGTATTATGAAATCAAGCAAAGGAGAGTAAGCAATGGATAAAGCAAAACTTAAAGCCGGTTTTCAAAAATATACAATGATCATCGTTCTTGTTCTGGTCACTCTTTTCTTTACATGGGGTACCCAGGGAAAGATTCTATATCCGCAGAATATCAATAACCTGATCTCTCAGAACGCATACGTGTTCGTACTTGCCACAGGTATGCTGCTCTGCATCCTGACCGGAGGAAATATCGACCTTTCTGTTGGTTCTGTGGTATGTTTCGTAGGCGCATTGTGCGGTATCTTCATGGAAAATATGCATCTGCCGGACGTAGCGGCTATCATATTGGCCCTTGTGATCGGCGCGCTGATCGGCGCATGGCAGGCATTTTGGATCGCATATGTGCGTATCCCGCCGTTTATCGTGACTTTGGCGGGTATGCTTATGTTCCGTGGATTGTCTAACGTGGTATTAAATGGTAAGACTCTTCCGATTAAATCGGAAATGTTTGTAAAGCTTTTCGGCGGCGGTGCGAACTGCTATATCCCGGACTTTCTGGGCGGCAGCGAGGGAATGAACCGGGTAGCTCTTGCAGTGGGTATTCTTGCCAGCTTGATTTATGTGCTGGTTACTATCCGCGGATATATGAACCGTAAGAAAAACGGATATGAAACAGGCAGTGCGGCAGCTATGTATGCCAAAATGGCGATCATTGTTGTAGTGATCATGGCTGTTTGCATTAAGCTGGCACAGTACAAAGGTATTCCTACTTCTCTGGTATGGGTGCTTCTGGTTGTTTTGGTGTATGGTTATATCACCAGCAAGACCACAGTGGGACGTCATTTTTATGCAGTAGGCGGAAATGAGAAGGCAACAAAGCTTTCCGGTATCAATACAAACAGAGTATATTTCATCGCTTATACTAATATGGGCTTCCTTGCGGGTCTTGCAGGACTTCTGACTGTTGCCCGTATGACTTCCGCTCAGCCTACATACGGCCAGAACTATGAAATGGACGCGATTGGCTCCTGTTTCATCGGCGGCGCTTCCGCATACGGCGGAACCGGTACAGTACCGGGAGTTATCGTAGGAGCTGTCCTGATGGGAATTATCAACCAGGGTATGAGTATCATGGGCACAGACCAGAATATGCAGAAGGTTGTAAAGGGTCTTGTACTTCTGGCAGCCGTTATCTTTGATGTTGTAAGCAAAAGAAAATCTTTTATTGCAAAATAAGGGAAAGTATAAACAAATAAAAAAGTTTTTTCAAATGACCTGTTGGGACGTCCGGCAGGTCATTTTTTTTGAATTCTCATTTTTTAGGATTTTACTGGTAAAGCTATGAAATTTCAGTATAATGTAGAATAATAATACATGCAGTACAATAGGTTGAATACGAATCAGAGTGTAGGAGATGCCATGAAAGACAAATGTGTTTTAACAGAATATACGATATCCTCCGGTCTGCCCCGCCGTCTGGTTTTAGGGCTGGTGTCTGATCTTCATGAAAGTGATCCGAAAGATGTGCTGGAAATTCTGCGGAAAATTTCACCGGATCTGATCCTGGTCGCGGGAGATACCTTTGAACGCCACGGCGGCACGAAAGATACGCAAAGAGGATCGGATGAGGGGAGCGTGGAAAGGATGCTCCGCCATCTGTTGATGAAATTAGATGATATATTTGAAGTTGTGTTTGGAAAAAGAGACTTTAATCCGGAATACTCCCGCCGTTTTTTAATGGAAGCAGGGAAAATAGCCCCGGTATTTTTAAGTCCCGGCAATCATGAGTGGTATTTTTTGCCCAAGGATTTGGATATCATGAAAGAGAGCGGAACAAAGCTGCTGGATAATAGGGACTGCAAGGTTTATATAAAAGATATGACGATCCGGATCGGCGGCCTTTCTTCTGTTCCGGATATAAGGTGGCTGAACGGGTTTTGTGCAAAGGACGGATATAAAATCCTGCTTTGCCATCATCCGGAATATTATGACCGTTATCTTACAGGAAAGAATGTGAACCTGGTTCTGTCCGGCCATGCACACGGAGGGCAGATACGCATTGGAAACCAGGGGATTTACGCGCCGGGACAAGGCCTTTTCCCAAAATATACAAAAGGGATTTATAATGGAAACCTGGTGGTTACCACAGGATGTTCGAATACAGCGTCCGTTCCGCGATGGGGGAATCCGCGGGAAGTGGTGAGGGTGGAGCTGAAATGAGGCGCCCTATATTGGATTTGGATTATTTATTTATTCGCGGGCGTCTATTTCCTTTCCGAAAATTCAGCCGCCTCTCGAATCCACCCCATTAGTTCCTCATCGATTTCTTCTGGTGCGGAAATCAGAAGGTGATGGGTAAAGCGGTTAGGGTAAGGCTCAGAAACGATGTCTATGCGTGGGGATTCCCTTTTATGGTTTAAACCAAAGGTGAGAACAATATAGGAATCCGGGCAGTCCTTTTTGGGGCGCACGCGCATAAAGGATACACAGGCAAATAAATGCCGGTTGTAAAAAGAAATCTGAGTTTTCTGTACTTTGATCTGTACGTTTTCTATTTCATCCAGGATCTTTTTTTCTAGTGTTTCGTATAGTGGAAGGGCGTCTGGATGCTTATCAAAGAAAAACAGAATATTGCTGTTCATTTTATCCTCCTGATGATAGCTTTATGGGATGTAGGCGGTTCTTATGGTTATATAGTTTCAGACCGATTTAACAGAATCTTTAACAGAATCATGGAAATGCCTCTGCGGTATTGTAAACATCCCCTTGACATATGAATCAGTATAGCATATGGAAAAATTCTGTTCAAGATTATGGAACGGGGATTGATACACCTTAGAATGTACCGAAAAAAATGGAATGGTACGGAAGTATAATGTACCATATTGGACCATATTAGAGAAACTGTCCATGCTTTAAAAGTATGGACAGGCAGCCACAACAGGTATTGGACGTGAAGGGTAAAAAGAGATATGCTTGTCAGCAGAAAGAAGATAGATAAGATATTGTATAAAAGGAAGAGGTGTTGTAAAAATGAAGATTATAGTTTTAGAAGGCAGTCCTAATAAAAAAGGTTCTTCTAATCTTCTGGCTGAGCATTTTATAAAAGGGGCAGAAGAGGCTGGACACAGTGTGGAAATAGTTGACGCGGCACATAAGAACATCCATCCCTGTACTGGTTGTATTCACTGCGGTTACGAAGGCCCCTGTGTACAGAAAGATGATGTAAAAGAAATCCGGGAGAAAATACTAGCGGCAGACATGCTGGTATTTGTCACGCCTTTATATTATTATGGAATGTCTGCTCAGTTAAAAACATTGATCGACCGTTTCTGTGCTTTTAACAGCAGTATCCAAAGAAAGAAAATGCGCTCTGTTTTGATATCCGCGGCGTGGAACAGCGACAACTGGACATTTGACGCATTAGAAGCGCATTATCAAACATTGGTAAAATACCTGAATTTCCAGGATGCGGGAAACATTCTCGGCAAAGGCTGCGGCACACCGGAAATGACACGCGGGTCAGAATATCCTAGGATGGCTTATGAGTTAGGGAGAAGGCTGTAAGCAGCAAAGAAAATATAAGAAACATCTTTTAAATGATATAATATTTATCAAAAATTAAGAGGCTGGCAGAAGCGTGAGAAATCCGAATGCCAGCTTTTAATATATTGGATTTTTATGTAGTGCGATTCGAATGCTAGTAATAGAAATTATGAATCTTTATTTTGTGTGAATGTCGAGATGGATAAACAAAAGTTTATGCATTTTCTGAAATATACAAGGTATTATTCTGGTCGAGAACCGGAATTTATTGAAGGGGATGTATTTAGGGTTGTTGTTCCATTAGACGAGGATTATTCATTCGATTATAAACAGGGAAATCCCGAAAATGAAAAAAAAGGTATCCTAGAAGACGATCAAAGAGTTTTAGAATATGAAGATATATTAACAAACGTGGAAGTGATCCGGGAGCGCTGCGAAAAGTACGGGAAAAGTACGGGAAAAGTACGAGAAAAACTTAATAGAAACCAAA
>CALIZJ010000285.1 GCA_938028845.1 uncultured Blautia sp. | reverse complement strand
AACCCACATTTATGGAACTGCATACCCGTTCTGTAACGGCAAGTGCCTGGGGAATGGAACGGATCAAAAGCTCCTCAGCCGGTGTCATCCCCTTGCACACAAGGGCGGAATAGCCGCCGATAAAGTTCACGCCTACGTTCTTAGCCGCCTCATCTAATGTTTTGGCAATGGAGACGAAATCTTCGCTGCTTTTGCAGGCTGCGCCGCCTATCAGCGCTATAGGGGTTACGGAAATTCGTTTGTTTACAACTGGGATCCCGTATTCCATGGAAATCTTATCCCCGGTGGATACCAGATCCTTGGCGCGGGAAGTGATCTTGTCATAAATTTTCTGATTCATTTTTCCAAGATCGCTGTCAATGCAGTCCAAAAGGCTGATACCCATGGTAATGGTCCGCACGTCCAGGTTTTCCTGCTCTATCATTTTGTTTGTCTCATTTACTTCAAATATATTGATCATATGTCCTTCTCCTGAAAGTTTAGTATGAAAATGAACGGTTCAGGGCTTTCTATAGTCCTTGTCTTCCCTTAAATCCTGTGCATCTTATTAAAAATATCCTCATGCTGGCAGCGAATGACTACACCAATCTCATCTCCCAACGCCGCAAGCTCTTTGGAGAGCGTCCCGGTATCCTTCTGGGAAGCACTTGTGTCCGTCACCATCATCATATTAAAATATCCCTGGACGATGGTCTGAGTAATATCCAGGATGTTTACATTGTTATCTGCCAGGTACGTGCAGACCTTTGCGATGATGCCTACGGTGTCGTTTCCTACCACTGTGATGATTGTCTTTTTCATTGTCTTGTTCCTTTCTATACTGTGATTACTTCTGATATGCAATCCCTTTTTGCCACCTGGATCTTAAAATCCCGGGACTTATAGGGGTTATCACCTAAGGTTACTTCCTGGCAGACGGTTTCGTATGCCAGCGCTTCATAATTATTTTCCTTGCTTAAATGTCCTAAAAATACAGCCTTTAAATTATCGTGAAGGAGACGGCACAAAAGCCTTCCCGCATTTTCATTGGATAAATGCCCTCTGTCGCCTAAGATGCGCTGTTTCAGGTAATAGGGATATTTTCCCACCTGAAGCATACGGATGTCGTGGTTCGCCTCTAAAAGAAGAGCATCCAGATTCTTAAGATTATCCACTATGTACTCATTATACTTGCCTAAATCCGTGGCAATCCCCACAGAATGTCCGTCACATGCGAAACGGTAGCCCACCGGCTGCGCCGCGTCGTGGGGAATGGTAAAAGGATTCACTGCCAGATCCTTGATCGAAAAAGGCTCGTCCTCCCGGATTTCCCGAAAGATTCCTTCCGGCATCTTTCCCAGGGAACTCATACGGCTCATGGCATCCACTGTTCCTCCTGTGGCATAAATAGGGATTTCATATTTTCTGGCCATGACGCCCAGCCCTTTAATATGATCGGAATGTTCATGGGTGATCAGTATTCCGTCAATATCCCTTGCGCTTAGATCCAGGCTGTGCAGCCCGGCCTCTATCTTTTTTCCGCTGATCCCCACATCCACCAGCACATGGGCGTTTTCAGAACCCACGTAAATACAGTTTCCGCTGCTTCCGCTGGCTATACTGCAAAGTCTCATAATCCTTCTACCCCTTCTGTTATTTGTTGATAGGTTCTCCCCAAATCTCCATTATTTTCAATGATATAATCTGCATGGCGTCTGAAATATTCCTCTGTGGCCTGGCTGTGGATAATGCTCTGTGCCTTTTCCCGGGTATACCCTCTGCTTTTTTCCAGTCTTTCCATGCGTATTTCTTTATCTGTATGGACATACCAGACCTGGTCGCAAAAGGCCTGGTAATTTTCTTCCAGAAGAAGGGCTGCCTCCACCACACAGAGGCTTTGTCCTTCCTTTCTTTTCTCTGCAAGCTGTTCCAATATATATTCCTTCACTGCCGGATGGATGATATGGTTCAGCTTCTGCAAGAAATCCTCATGAGAGAATACTACATCGGAAACCTTCCTCCGGTCAATGGTTTTATCTTCTTTCAGCACATTTTTTCCAAAAAGAGCCACCACGCTCTCATAACACCTTTCCCCCGGCTCCATGACCTTATGGCCGATGAGATCCGCCTGGAGCACAAAAGCGCCGTACTTCTCTTCCAGAAAAGAAAGCACCGTACTTTTTCCGGCGCCCACACCGCCGGTTATCCCTATTGTCTTCATCTTTATTTTGCCTCATACCAGTTGCTGCCCTCATGCATGTCCACCGCCAGCTCTACGGCCAGATGGGCAGCTCCTGTCATTTCTTCCTCCAGTATTTTAGATACCTGGGCTGCTTCTTCCTTCTTTGTCTCGATCAAAAGCTCATCGTGTACCTGAAGCACCAGCCTGGAGGCAAGCCCTTCCTCTTTCATGCGGCTGTACACCCGGTTCATGGCGATCTTGATGATATCCGCCGCGGTTCCCTGTATGGGCGAGTTCATCGCCACCCGTTCTCCAAAGGAGCGCTGCATAAAATTGCTGGACTTTAATTCCGGAATAGGACGGCGGCGGCCAAACATGGTTGCCACATAACCTTTTTCCTTTCCTTCTTCCACCTTTTCGTCCAAAAAGCTTTTGATCTTCGGATAAGTTTCAAAATATTTTTCAATGTAAGCGGCAGCTTCCTTTCTGGTAATGCTTAAATCCTGGCTCAGCCCAAAAGAACTGATTCCGTATACAATACCAAAATTCACCGCTTTTGCGTTTCTTCTCTGAAGAGAAGTTACTTCTTCAAAGGGCACGTGAAATACCTGGGAAGCAGTCAGCCTGTGGATATCCTGGGCTTCCTTATAAGCCTGGATCAGCTTTTCATCCCCGGACATATGCGCCAGGACGCGAAGCTCGATCTGGGAATAATCCGCATCTAAAAATACAAAACCATCCTCCGGCACAAAAACTTTACGGATCAGCCGTCCAAGTTCCATGCGCACAGGAATATTCTGAAGGTTCGGCTCCGTACTGCTGATCCTTCCTGTAGCCGTGATCGTCTGGTTAAAGGTGGAATGGATCCTTCCATCTGCCTCGATCACATTGCCAAGGCCGTCCGCATAAGTGGATTTCAGCTTGGCAAGCTGACGGTATTCCAGAATATCTTTTACAATGGGCTGTTCCGGAGCAAGTTTCTCCAGGATATCCGCAGCAGTAGAATATCCGGTCTTTGTCTTTTTTCCTCCGGGGATACCCATTTTTTCAAAAAGGATCACCCCTAGCTGCTTAGGAGAATTAATGTTAAAGGTTTCCCCTGCCTGCTGGTAGATCAGCTCCTCCAGCTCCCGGAGACGCACCATCAGTTTCTCGCCGTATTCTTTTAATTCTTCTCCCTTTACCCGAATCCCCCATTTTTCCATAGAATCCAGGGTAAACACAAGAGGCAGCTCAATCTCTTCATATACCTGCCTCATGCCAGTTTCCGAAAGTCTGGTTAAGATGGGGGTGCGGCACTGTCCCACCGTATAGGCTTCGTAGCAGGCAAAGACTCCCAGTTTTTCCTCCTTATCCTCCCAGGCCTTTCTAAAAGAGGCTTTGCCCAGAAGGTCCTCTCTTGTGGGGAGCAAAATCCCGCCGAGAAATTCCTTTGCCATATCGTCAAAAGTATAAGAAGATTTCAAAGGATTTAAAAGATAGGCGCCTACTCCCCCGTCAAAAACACGTCCCGGGTCCTCCATAGGTACATGCTTTAAAACAGACTTTATATCCATGGCACACAGGATCGTTTTCTCTGACAGCTTAAAAAGCTTCTCTGACAGATACTTCCCTGTCACCTCTCCCTGGACGGGAATATAATAAATCTCATCCTCCAAAACAGCGATCCCAAGTCCAAAGACTGCTTCCTTATCTGCCAAAAGGGAAATTCCTACCCCTTCTGTTTCCGCTGCTTTTTCAAAGATCTTTTCTGCGCCGGACAAATCCTCACATACAAAAAAATTTTCTTCCATGGACTTTTCCGCTACTGCTTCCGTATCAAACCGTCCCAGAAGATTCTTAAATTCCAACTGTTTGCACAGCTCATAGGCTTCTTTTGTAAACAGATTTTTTAACTTTGCTTTATCATAAGAAAATTCCAGAGGACTGTCCGTCTGGATGGTTGCAAGGGTTTTGCTTAGCTGCGCCAGATCGTAATGCTCCCGCAGGGATTCTTTCGCCTTATTTGGCTTGATCTCCTCCAAATGGGCGTACGCATTTTCCACAGAACCGAACTCCCCGATAATCTTAGTGGCTGTCTTTTCTCCCACTCCCGGAATCCCCGGGATATTATCTGAAGAGTCACCCATCAGCGCCTTAAGATCAATGATCTGTACAGGAGTTACCTGATATTTCTCCAAAACCTGCTGTGCATGGAAATCTTCGATGGTCGTCTTTCCTTTTGAAGTTTTCGGCAGGCGGATCAGAACTTTTTCCGTGGCAAGCTGAAGAAGATCCCTGTCTCCGGAAAGGATCGTTACCTCCATGCCCTTTTCTTCACTTTTACGGGCGAGAGTGCCTAAAAGGTCATCCGCTTCATAGCCTTCAAGGGTCACAATGTTCACGCCCATCGCCCTGAGCATTTTCTGAACCAGTGGCACCTGTTCCGCCAGCTCCGCGGGCATACCTTTTCGTGTGCCTTTGTATGCATCATAGATCTTATGGCGGAATGTAGGTGCATGTACGTCAAAAGCCACCGTCAGATAGTCCGGCTTTTCTTCCTCCAGGATACGGAAGAGAATATTTAAAAATCCATAGACAGCTCCCGTGTGCTGCCCTTGTGCATTGGTCAGATCCGGCAGTCCGTAGAATGCCCGGTTTAGTATACTATGACCATCTATCAGTAAAATTTTCTCACTCATGTATGCCTCCTGCTTTATAATATCATCTGTCTGATCTGAAAAATTCCTAAAATCAAAAGAGAAATCAGCGCCCCTGCCAATAAGCACAGTGAAACGATCTCTAAAAAACGAATGGTTTTTTTCTTCCTCACATACCTTCTGGATTTTTTCAGATCCTGTTCCAGAAGATTTTTAAAATCCAGGACAGATTCGGTATCGCTGTTGTCAAGCTGATTCATAGCTTCATGTACGATAAAATAAGTCTCCAGCTCGTCATAGCAGGAAGAGCAGTTTTCCACATGCTCCAGGAACTCTTCCAGTTCGTCTACAGTCAGTGTGTGGTTAATATATCTGTTTACCATTCCTTCTGCGATCCGGCACTTCATCTTTCTCTTCCTTTCCAAAAATAATCTTTTCAATAAATTATAACGGAATAGACCGGAAAAGACAAGCTGTGTTATAATAGGAGCAGTAAATATAGAGAGGTGACCGTTATGAAGACTTACACATACACCCATAAAACCCAATACTATGAAACAGACCAGATGGGTGTCATTCATCATTCCAATTATATCCGGTGGTTTGAAGAAGCCAGGGTATATTTTTTAGAACAGATCGGCTATCCCTACCAGCGTATTGAAAGGGAGCTGAAACTGTTAAGCCCCGTGCTTGAAGCAAACTGCCAGTATCGTTCCATGGTCCGCTTCGGGGACACCGTGGATATTACCCTCCGTGTAGAATCCAGCAACGGCATTAAGCTTAAATTTTCCTACGAGGTACGGGATCACCAGACCCAGGAACTGCGTACTACCGGCTATACCAAGCACTGCTTTTTAAACGAATCCGGGTTTCCAATCTCCTTAAAGAAAGTACAGCCGGAATTATACCAGATTTTTAAAGAATGTGCAGAAATTTAACAGGGACTTTTTTAATAAGATTCCCCTGCCAGAAAAAAAGATGCACAGACTGCAGTATTCTGTGCAGTCCGCGCATCTTTTTTTATTTTAAAACCTTTTCTGAAGATCTGCCTTTTTAATTTTCAGCATCCTCAGCTTCTGTCTCTTTCACTTCCACAACCGGAAGAGGCTGTTCCAATATCTTCATAAACTCTTCACCGGTGATCGTCTCATGTTCATAGAGATATTTTGCCAGTTCATGAAGCTTTCCGATATTGTCCTGAAGGATCTTTGTGGCTTTCTCATGCTGTATGCGGACCAGCTCCACCACTTTCTTATCAAGCAGTGTCTGGGTCTCAAAGGAACATGCAAGGCTCGTATCTCCTCCCAGATACTGATTGCTGACATTTTCCATTGCCACCATGTCAAACTCATCACTCATACCGTATCTGGAGATCATTGCTCTGGCAAGCTTGGTAGCCTGTTCAATATCGTTGGCTGCACCAGTGGTGATCGAGTGGAAGATAAGCTCTTCCGCTGCACGTCCGCCGGTGAAAGTAGCAATCTTGTTTTCCAGTTCTTCTTTGGTCATCAGGTAATGTTCCTGCTCGTCTACCTGCATGGTATAACCCAGCGCACCTGAAGTACGGGGAATGATGGTGATCTTATGAACTGGCGCAGAATCCGTCTGCTTGGCAGCCACAAGGGCATGACCAATTTCGTGGTAAGAAACGATCAGTTTTTCTTTATTAGAAAGAACACGGTTCTTCTTCTGGTATCCGGCGATTACCACCTCTATGCTCTCCTCAAAGTCTGCCTGGGTGGCAAACTTTCTTCCGTCCCGCACAGCCCGTAGGGCTGCTTCGTTTACAATGTTTGCAAGCTCTGCTCCGGAAGCTCCTGCCGCTGCCTTTGCGATATCGTCAAAGCGTACAGAATCGGCAACCTTAATCTTCTTTGCATGGACTCTGAGGATTTCCTCTCGTCCCTGAAGATCCGGAAGCTCCACAGGTATCCGCCTGTCGAAACGTCCCGGACGCAGAAGTGCCGGGTCAAGAGAATCCGGGCGGTTCGTAGCAGCAAGGATCACCACGCCTTTGGAGCTGTCAAAACCATCCATCTCTGTCAGAAGCTGGTTCAGCGTCTGCTCCCGCTCGTCATTGCCGCCGGTAAATCCAGCGCCGTCCCTTTTTTTACCGATCGTATCGATCTCATCGATAAAGACAATACAGGGGGCCTTTTCGTTTGCCTGTTTAAACAGATCACGCACCTTTGCCGCACCCATACCAACAAACATCTCTACAAATTCTGAACCGGAAATAGAGAAAAACGGTACTTCCGCTTCTCCGGCAACGGCTTTTGCAAGGAGGGTCTTACCTGTACCAGGAGGTCCTACAAGCAGGGCGCCTTTTGGCATGGAGGCACCGATTTCGGTGTATTTGCCGGGATTATGCAGATAGTCTACGATTTCTGTCAAAAGTTCCTTCGCCTCATCTTCTCCGGCTACGTCTGAAAATTTAATTCCGGTAGAAGATTTTACATAGACCTTTGCATTGCTCTTTCCAAAGGACATCATTCCTCCGGGACCGCCGTTCCCCATAGAATTCATCATCTTCTTGCTCAGCCAGCGTCCGATCAGTATAAAGATCACAATAGGGATCGCATAGCTTAAAATAATGCTTAAAAATACTGACTGGGTCTGGGGCTCTGCGGCGCTCATATTCACTCCCGCTTCGTCAAGCCTATCCACCAGGTTCGGATCCTCCATACGGACGGTCTTACACATGGTGTCCACCCCGTCTTTTCTGGCTATATAATAAATATATTCGCTGTCTACGGTAACTTCCGAGACATTCCCCCGCTCCACATTATTAAGGAAAGTGCTGTAATCTGTCGTTACCACACTCCGCTCTGTAATTGCAGGGAAGACCAGCCAGTTTAAAAGAATAATTACAACGGCAACTATGATATAATACACATACATAGGTATCTGCCGTTTTTCAGGTTTCTTGTCACCAAGGTTCATTTAGTCATCCTCCGTTATCTCTTGTAGCTGTCTTTTACCAAATACAGTCTAACACTGAATCATTTAAAAAAATATTTTAAATTGAAAAGTACAATAGCATTTTTGACAAAAATTTTCAATGTAATTCTCGTAAAATTTCATTAATTTTTTATAAAAAAATTATCTACTTTTCATTCAGCTTATTTTCTATGATAACACGCTCTCTTTGTAAAAACAATCCGCAGGAAAAAAATTCACGCAAAAATCAAAATATTAAAATATATATCAAAATAAGTCGATTAATAAATATAAGAAAAAAGCTCCCTAGCTAAAAGCTAAAGAGCTGATTTTTCTGATGCCGATGGCCGGACTCGAACCGGCACGGATATTCTCCGCTTGATTTTGAGTCAAGTGCGTCTGCCAATTCCGCCACATCGGCGCTTGAACCGAAAATTATATTATCATAAATTCCGGAAGAACGCAAGAACTTTTTTATTTATTGAATGATACATTTTAAAGCAGCCCCATTGTTATAATTCATTAGGAAAGTATCAGATTCAGAGCAGACACAAAAAGAGCAGTCCTGAGA
>CALIZJ010000284.1 GCA_938028845.1 uncultured Blautia sp. | reverse complement strand
CGTCCGATCTCGAATTTCTTAGCTGTACAGGGCATCACGCTGACGCAGACGATATCCTTTGGATCCAGTCCCATTTTTTCTGCGTAATAAGTCTTTGTGACTGCCCCGAACATCTGCTGCGGAGATTTACAGCTGGAAAGATGGGAAAGCTGATCCGGATAATAATGCTCGCAGTATTTCACCCATCCCGGAGAGCAGGAGGTGATCATTGGAAGAACGCCGCCGTTTTTCACTCTGTCAAGAAATTCATTGGCTTCCTCCATAATGGTAAGATCCGCTCCGAAATCTGTGTCAAATACCTTGTCAAATCCGATCCTTCTAAGAGCCGCCGCCATTTTTCCTTCCACATCCGTTCCCATGGGATAGCCAAATTCTTCTCCAAGAGTTGCCCGGACAGAAGGCGCAGTCTGTACCACCACATGTTTGGAAGGATCCGCGATGGCATCCAGCACCTCCCCGATGTTATCCTTTTCATAAAGGGCTCCTGTAGGACAGGCCGCAATACACTGTCCGCAGGATACGCAGCTTGTCTCACCGAGAGGGATGTCAAAGGCTGTTCCGATATAAGAAGCAAAGCCTCTTTTATTGGGACCGATGATCCCTACTGCCTGCACTTTTTCACACACTGCGCTGCAGCGCCTGCAGAGAATACATTTGTTATTGTCACGGACCATATGAGCAGCGGAAGTATCCAGCTCATATTCATTCTTTTCTCCTGCAAAGTAATTTTCATCATCCACGCCCAGCTCTCTACAAAGCTGCTGCAGTTCGCAGTTTCCGCTCCGTACACAGGAAAGACAGTTTTTATCATGGTTGGATAAAAGAAGCTGGAGCGTACGTTTCCTGGATTTTAAAAGCCGGGGTGTATTCGTCTGCACTTCCATTCCTTCACTTACCGGATACACACAGGCTGCCACAAGATTCCTCGCACCCTTGACCTCTACCACACACATGCGGCAGGCACCGATCTCATTGATCTCCTTTAAATAACAAAGGGTAGGGATCTTTATCCCTGCAATATGCGCCGCCTCAAGAATGGTAGAGTCGGCAGGTGCGGATACACTGATACCATTTATCTTAAGATTCACGTTTTCCATGTTTGCTTCCTCCATTACTCTTTATAAATCGCGCCGAAGCGGCATTTTTCCATACAAGCGCCACATTTCACACACTTATCCTGATTGATCATATGAGGCTGTTTCTTCTCACCGATGATCGCTCCATTTGGACATACTCTTGCACACAAGGTACAGCCTTTACACTTGTCCGCATCGATCCTGTACTGGAGCAGATCCTTGCAGACGCCTGCAGGACATTTTTTATCTACGATATGAGCAATGTACTCGTCCCGGAAATACCGCAAAGTAGAAATTACAGGATTCGGCGCTGTCTGACCCAGAGCACAAAGAGAATTGGCTTTCAAATGCTCGCAGAGCTCTTCCAGTTTATCCAGATCTTCCATGGTTCCCTGGCCTTTCGTGATTTTTTCCAGGATTTCCAGCATACGCCTGGTACCGATACGGCAGGGAGCACATTTTCCGCAGGACTCATCTACAGTAAATTCAAGGAAAAACTTGGCGATATCCACCATACAGGTATCCTCGTCCATAATGATCAGTCCGCCGGATCCCATCATGGAGCCGATCGCGATCAGGTTATCGTAGTCAATGGGAACATCCATCTTCTCCGCTGGGATACATCCGCCAGACGGACCTCCCGTCTGAGCCGCCTTAAATTTCTTTCCGTTAGGAATGCCGCCTCCGATCTCCTCGATGATCTCACGGAGGGTTGTTCCCATAGGAATTTCCACAAGACCTGTGTTGTTGATCTTTCCGCCAAGGGCAAATACCTTCGTTCCTTTGGATTTTTCTGTTCCCATGGAGGCGAACCATTCCGGTCCGTTTAAGATGATCCTTGGCACATTGGCATAGGTCTCCACATTGTTCAGAATTGTCGGTTTCTGGAACAGACCTTTTAATGCCGGAAACGGCGGACGGGGACGGGGTTCTCCTCTGCGGCCCTCGATGGAAGTCATAAGAGCCGTCTCCTCACCGCATACGAAAGCCCCCGCGCCAAGACGGAGCTCAATATCAAAATCAAAGCCGCTGCTGAAAATATCTTTTCCCAGCAGACCGTACTCTCTTGCCTGGTCAATTGCGATCTGAAGCCGCTTTACCGCAATGGGATATTCCGCACGTACATAAATATATCCCTGGGAAGCGCCGATGGCGTATCCGGCAATAGCCATTGCCTCTAAAACCACATGAGGATCGCCCTCCAGGATGGAACGGTCCATAAATGCCCCGGGATCGCCTTCGTCTGCATTGCAGCACACATATTTCTGATCCGCGTCATTCTGCTTTGCGAATTTCCATTTCAGACCTGTAGGGAAACCGGCTCCTCCTCTTCCTCTTAAGCCGCTGTCCAGCATAGTCTGTATGACTTCATCCGGCGTCATTTGGGTAAGAACTTTTCCTAAGGCCTCGTATCCTCTTGTACCTATGTATTCTTCAATATTTTCCGGATTTATAACACCGCAGTTTCTAAGCGCCACTCTTTTCTGCTTTTTATAGAATTTCGTTTCCTGAAGGGGAAGAACTTCCTCCTGTTTCGTCGTCTCATCATAGAGAAGACGTTTTACCACTCTTCCCTTTAACAGATGTTCCTGTACGATCTCCGGAATATCTTCTTCTTTTACCATGGAATAAAAACTACCTTCCGGATATACGATCATAATAGGGCCAAGCGCACAAAGGCCAAAACATCCGGTCTGTACAACCCCAACTTCCATGGCAAGACCTGCCGCGTTAATTTCCTGCTGCAATCTTTCTATGATTTTTTTGCTGCCCGAGGAAGTACATCCGGTTCCCCCGCACACCAAAACATGTGAACGATACATATCTTTTGCCTCCTCTTCGTTATTTTTCTCCTATTTTTTCAGCTCCAAGGGTATATTTGGTAACCACCTGTCCGTCCACAAGGTGCAGTCTCACTACCTCCATGGCTTTCTCGGGATTCATCTTTACGTAAGTTACTTTTTCTTTTCCAGGCTGTATCACCTCTACGATGGGTTCATACTGGCAGAGCCCGATGCACCCTGTCTGTGTCACCATTACATTATCCAGACCCAATTCCTGTACCGCGTCTGAGAGAGTCGTCAGAACCGGCCTTGCCCCGCTGGCGATTCCGCAGGTAGCCATTCCTACAACTACGCGGATCTGTTTTTCGTCTTCCGAACGCATATGGATCCTGCCTTCCATTTTTTCTCGGATCGCTTTTAATTCTTCCAGAGTCTTCATAAACTTCCTCCATTTCTAAGGTTAAATTTCCACGCCGCCGTCCACTGTCTGCTTATTTTCCGTTAGATACTCCGACAAAAAGGACGACACTTCTGGTTCCCGAAAAGAAATATCTCCTAAGATTTCTCTCATTTCCCTGGTATCCAGAACAAAACTTTTATCATCATAGATATAACGGTAAATAAAATCCCTATCCGGATGAAACACCACAAGTGTATGTATGGTCCCGCTGATGTCGCCTAAGGGCATGCGGTCTATACTGGACAGGACAAAAGAAGCGTTTACCTGGGTGCCCTTTCCCTTCTCTGAGGTGATGGAAAAGGTTCCTCCCGTGCACTCTGCAGCCTGTTTAAAAAAAGGTACTCCCAGACCTACTTTCCTTGTCTTTCTTGTGGTAAAAAAAGGATCCTGTACCTTTTTTACCTGTTCCGTGTCCATTCCGCAGCCATTATCCCGAATGATCACTTCCATTCTGTCCTCTTTCGGACGGACAGACACGCTGATCTCTACAAGAGACGCCTTGGCCCGGATGGAGTTTTCCGCCACATCCAATATATTCAGCGCAATTTCCGGCATCATAGGCTTACTGATATTTTTCCAATATGCCGTCTATATCATCCACGGTCAGACGGCCATATACATCATCGTTTACCATCATGACGGGCGCCAGTCCGCAGGCGCCTACGCAGCGGCAGGCATCCAGGGAAAATCTTCCGTCCGGCGTACATTCTCCACCTACGATCCCAAGCTTTTCCATCAAAGCATTGTAAATATCTCCGGAACCCTTAACATAGCACGCAGTTCCAAGACAGACGGATATCCGGTTTCTTCCCTTGGGATTCAGGGTAAACTGTGAATAAAAAGTAGAAACACCATATACTCTCTCCAGAGGAATTTCCATCTCATTGGCAATGATCTTTTGTACCTCCAGGGGCAGATATCCGTAGATTTCCTGTGCCTTTTGGAGAACAGGCATCAATGCTCCTTTTTCCTCTCTGAGCTCCTTGATCGCCTGTTTCAGGGCGTCTTCCTGCTCTTTTGTTCCTTTAAAAGGAACGGTCTGCTTCTTTGGCTGCATTTTCTTACCTCCTCTTAAATCTTATTTCTTATACTCATCTCACTCTTATTTATAACCACGTTAACATATTGACACTCCTGTCACAAATTTATCATAACATAGAACAAGTCTATTTTCTATTTCTTTTATTTTTTCTGCATTTCTGCACAAAATTCAAGAGACTGATTTGTCTATTTTTACTACAAGTATGTTTTTATCATTATTTCATCCCATTTTTCTCTACTTTTCTCATTATTATTTGAAAATAATTTGATTGTTTTTAAATAGTATGAATGTTATACTTAATAAAAATCTTTGCCACAGACATCTGAACCAAAAGGAGGTCTTTATGACGATCAGAACTATTCAAGAACTGCTGGATGCCCATGTGCTATTCGGCGAGGAACTGCTGGATCAGGATGCAGAATTCGTTTTTTCCTCAGATATGATGAGCGATGTTCTTGCCTACGCCAAAGAACAGTCTATATTAGTAACTGGCCTATGCAATCCCCAGGTAGTCCGAACGGCTGAAATGCTGGATATCGTCTGTATCATCTTTGTCCGGGGAAAAAGTCCGGACGAGCCTATCCTGCGTCTGGCCAGGGAAAAAAATATCGTGATCCTTGCAACCACCCACCATATGTTTACCACTTGCGGCATCCTGTACTCAAACGGTCTTCGGGGAGGTGCGTAAATGAGCGAAAGCATCACATTCCGCTATGAAATCCCCGGAGATGATTTCACAAGAGCCGGGGAAGCCAGCAGCGACATTAAAAACAAATTGAAAATGATGGGAGTCAGCAATACGGTTGTCCGAAAGGTGGCCATTGCCATGTATGAAGGGGAAATCAATATGGTCATCCATGCCAATGGAGGCATCATCACTGTGGAGATCAGCGACGATAATATTAAGATCGTCCTGAAAGACCAGGGACCAGGAATCCCGGATATCTCCAAGGCAATGGAGGAAGGCTACTCTACCGCGCCGGAAAACGTCCGCTCTCTGGGATTCGGAGCCGGTATGGGACTTCCTAACATGAAAAAATATTCCGACCGTATGGAAATCGAGTCTACGCTGGGAAAGGGTACCACTGTCACCATGGATGTCCATATCTAGGAGGTGAACGCCATGAATATGTACAAATTTATACGCTCCGTACGCCTGAATGAAAATGCCTGCAGAGGCTGTTACAACTGCATTAAGCAGTGTCCTACCCAGGCTATCCGGGTACATAACGGAAAAGCGCACATTATAGACAAATTCTGCGTCGACTGCGGCAGATGCGTCCAGTCCTGTCCGCACCACGCGAAAATACCGGAATATGACTCTTTGGATGTGCTGAACAACTTTAAATATACAGTTGCTCTTCCTGCTCCCTCTCTGTATGCCCAGTATAATAACCTGTCCAGTCCGGATATTGTACTGAACGCCTTATTAAAGCTGGGCTTCGACGATGTCTTTGAGGTTAGCGCCGCTGCTGAGCTGGTATCGGAAGCCACCCGCGCCTACATAAAAGAACACCAGGATGAAGCGCCCTTTATCAGCACTGCATGTCCTTCCATCGTACGGCTGGTACGGGTAAAATTCCCGGCCCTGATTCCCAGGCTGCTTCCCCTGAAGCCCCCTGTGGAGATTGCGGCGGAAATCGCACGTAAAAATGCTGTCAAAAAAACAGGGCTTTCCCCCTCGGAGATCGGGATCATCTTTATTTCTCCCTGTCCTTCCAAGGTTTCCTATGCCAAGGCCCCTCTGGGAATCGAAAAAAGCGATATCGACAATGTGGTAGCTATAAAAGAGATCTATCCCCTCCTTCTTCCTCATATGAAACATGCCGTAGACGCACCTCCCCTTTCTAAATCCGGACGGATCGGCATTGGCTGGAGCAACCGCGGCGGAGAAGCGGCAGGCATCATTACTGACAGCTATCTGGCCGCAGACGGTATTGTCAATGTTCTGCGGGTTCTGGAGGGATTAGAAGATGAAAAAATACATGGGTTGAAATTCGTAGAATTAAACGCCTGCAACGGAGGCTGTGTAGGGGGCGTCCTCACTGTAGAAAATCCTTATGTGGCAGAGAGCAAGACGAAAAAGATCACCCGCTATCTTCCGGTGGCCCAAAATCACCTGGAATCTTATCCTGATCTGGATCTGAAATGGAACGGCCGCATTGAATATGAACCGGTATTCCGTTTAGGCAGTACTTTTAAAGAAAGTCTGCACATGATGAAAACAGTGGAGTCCCTCACCAAGCAGCTTCCCGGTCTTGACTGCGGCTCCTGCGGAGCCCCGACCTGTCAGGCCCTCGCAGAGGATATTGTCCGCGGAGAGGCCAGCGTCAATGACTGCACTTATGTATTCCGGGATTCCATAAACCGTCTTTCAGACGAGATACAAAATCTGGCCGGAACCATCCAGCAGCAGGAATCTAAAGCTCCGTCACCTCCGGAAGTAAAAGAAAATATCCAAAGATTAATGAATGAATTAAAAGATTTAAACCGGCAGATTTAAACTTTGCTGTCTGCCGGCCAGAAAGGATGTGATTTGTATGACTGTAAAAGAGATTGCCCGGATAAAAGAATGCAGGCTTGCTGCCCAGGGAAAAATGGAGGAAACCATAACCGGCGTATTTTGCTGCGACCTCCTGAGCATCGCCATGTCCAAGGCTCCTTCCGGCTGCGCCTGGGTAACGGTAATGGCCAATAAAAATACCATCGCTGTGGCTTCCCTTACTGACACTGCCTGTGTGATCCTTGCAGAGGGAGTCCATCTAAATGAAAGTGATAAGAAATGTGCCATAGACGAAGGCATCACGGTCTTTGAGACGGATCTGCCCATCTTTGAAACAGCTCTGGCTATCCACAGGCTGAGGGCGGAACAATGATCCCCCTGTACTATGACCTCCATATCCATTCCTGTCTCTCCCCCTGCGGAGACGATGACATGACGCCTGGGAATATAGTGGGAATGGCTGCCGTAAAAGGGCTGGACGTGATCGCTCTGACAGATCATAATTCCTGCAAAAACTGTCCGGCAGCCATGTATCACGGAAAGGAATATGGAGTCACAGTGATCCCGGGCATGGAGCTGTGTACCGCCGAGGAGGTCCATGTGGTCTGCCTGTTTCCTTCTCTTGAGGACGCCATGGCCTTTGACGCTTATGTTTACGGACATATGCTTCCTGTAAAAAATAAAGAGCATATCTTTGGGAAACAGCAGATCATAAACGAAAAGGACGAAGAGACCGGGCGGGTGGAAAATCTGCTGATCAATGCCACAGACATTTCTTTTGAACAAACGGATTCCCTTGTCTCTTCCTATCATGGACTGGCATTTCCGGCTCATCTGGATAAATCTTCTACAAGTCTGATCTCTAATCTGGGGTTTATTCCTCCAAAGAGCAGCTTCACCTGCGCAGAGCTCCACGACCTTAAGAACCTGCATTCTCTCCAGAAAGCGAACCCATATCTTCATTCCTGCCAGATCCTCTGCAGTTCGGATGCCCATTATCTCTGGGATATAAAAGAACCTTTTTATCAGATTCTGTCAGAATCCCGGGAAATCCCTCATATCCTTAAGGCACTGGGCGCCAGGGGGATGAAATAAGCCGGACCACATCCTTTGCTGATTCATACTAGCCCGTAACCACGCAGCAGGTGCGTGGTTACGGTGTGACATGTGTCCATCTTTTTCAGCGCAAAAAGGGCTGTGGTCCGGCTTCTGTCAGGCAAAAAGATATAAACACCTTCCTGCCGTCTTAAAACGTCAGTTCCAAACTGATCTCAAGAGCATGGTTCACCCGGTCCAGCATCACCTGATCCAAGTGGCAAACCTTATCCTTCAGTCTTCTTTTATCAATGGTGCGCAGCTGCTCTAAAAGGATCACGGAATCCTTCTCGATTCCATAAGCTGAAGCATCGATCTCAATATGTGTCGGCAGTTTTGCCTTGTTCATTTTAGATGTAATGGCAGCGCAGATAACGGTGGGGCTGTGCCGGTTTCCCACATCATTCTGAATGATCAGGACCGGCCGCACACCGCCCTGTTCACTTCCCACCACTGGTCTTAAATCTGCATAAAATATATCCCCTCTTTTTATTACCACACAATTCACACTCCGATTCTGTCTCCGGCATCCGCCGTATTCTAGAATTAGTATCTCCATATTTTTCTTGTGTATACATGCGTGGTTATCGTCTTAATAGTCTTACCCCTTATAATAGTCCTGCTCTTCCCATATCTTTCCGTCTTTTATATAAACTCTGGGAACGCGCTTACTGATCTCACATACAAATTCATAGGAAAATCTTCCGCTCAGTTTTCCTAATTCTTCCACATGGATACATTCCTCCCCGTCTCTTCCGATCAGTGTCACCTCATCTCCTGGTTTTACATCCGGAATATCCGTCACATCGACCATAAACTGATCCATGCAGACGCGTCCCCGGATAGGCGCCTTTTTTCCATGGATCAATACCCAGCCTTTTCCGGATAAGGTCCGGGGATAGCCGTCCGCATAGCCTACAGGGATAGTCGCGATCCTGGAGTGGCGATCGGTCACATAGGTTCCTCCGTAGCTGATTTCTTTCCCCGGCTCTACTCCTTTCACATAGGAGACGGAGCTTTTCAGTTCCATAGCCGGCCAAAGCCGGATCACATCCCTTTCCACCTCGTCAGAAGGATAGATCCCGTAAATGGTAATTCCTGCCCGCACAGCACTTAAATTAGCCTCCGGAACCCGGATGATCCCGGCACTGTTAGAGCAATGACGCACAGGAATATGGATTCCCGCCTGCTCCAGCATATCCAAAAAGACCAAATACCTGTCCAGCTGCAAAAGAGCAGGGCTCCTGTCATACTCGTCTGCCCTGGCAAAATGAGTGAACATCCCTTCTATATCCAAATAAGGCAGCATGGAAATTTCCTTGATCTCGTCTATATTATCCGGCACATCCGCATAACCGATCCTGGACATCCCCGTGTCTACAGCCAGATGAATATGTACTGTTTTCTTTTGCCTTTTTGCTTCCTCATTCAGCTTCCGTGCCGTATTCAGATCACACACGGCTATCCGGATATCCTGTTCGATAAGTTCCTTAAAATATTCTTCAAACACAAGCCCCAGAATCAGCACAGGCTTCGTTACCCCTGCCTGGCGCAGCTTTAAAGCCTCCTCCGCTGTAGCTGTGGCAAATCCCCAGATATAATCGTAATCATGGATCAGTCTGGCAATTGCGTCCGCTCCGTGTCCGTATCCGTCTGCCTTGATCACTGCAATGATCTTTGTTCCTTCCGCAATCTGATTTTTCATTTCCTGGAAGTTATGGGCAATGGCATCTAATGATATAACCGCCCTTACTCTCTTATGCTCTTTCATGATTTCCTCCATCCTGTATTCTGCCATTAGCTTCTACCTCTTTTTTTAAAGCCTCCGGCAGCATCCTGATAATATCTCTTGCTGTCATACCGTGCATTCCCAGCTTTTTCGCCGCCATATCTCCGGCAATCCCATGAAGATAAACTCCAAGGGCAGCCTGCATTCCCATGTCCGGCGCAGTCTCAGGATAAGGCAGATACATACAGCATACTGCCGCCAGTACGCCGGAAAGCACATCGCCGCTGCCTGCAGTACCCATTCCTGCATTTCCAGACAGATTCAGGCAGGTGTTTCCCACTGCGTCTGTGATCACCGTACATGCGTCCTTCAGAACACAGACCGCACCCGTCTCTCTTGAAAATTCAGCGGCCGTCTCAGCCATGGTATTCTGGATTTCTCCGATGCTCCTGCCGCAAAGCCGGCTCATTTCACCTAAATGGGGCGTCACTATCATTTTTTCGCCCAGATACTTACGCCATTCAGGGTACATTGCCAATAAGTTTAATGTATCTGCATCGGCGATCACAGGTTTTCCCGCGCTGTGTCCTCTGGAAAGAAACCACTGTGCACGCTCCCTGCTCTTTCCGGACATACCAAGCCCCGGTCCTATGACAATGACATCGCACCAGTCAAGAGCTTTTTCGTTTTCCTCTTCATTAAAAGCACAGGAAACGATCGCCTCCGGAAGCAGGGTCTGCAGAGGAATCCTGTTTTCCTCCACAGTCTGGATCTTTACCATACCTGCTCCTGCCGCAAACGACGCAGCCCCGCTTAAAAACGCAGCTCCGCACATTCCTTCCGATCCGGCTACCAAGAGAACCTTTCCAAAAGTCCCTTTATTTCCGTAGGCCACTCTTTCAGGCAGGCGCTTCATGTCTTTTCTTTCCAGATGCCATGTCTGATTTACCTTGTTTTTGCCGCCGTAGATGCCGATATCGGCCACCACTGTCCTTCCCGCATACATACGTCCGGGATAAAAGCATAGGCCCCGTTTCCGGAATGCAAAGGTTACGGTCAGATCTGCAAGGAATGCGATTCCCATCTCTCTTCCGTTATCCCCGTTCACACCGGAAGGAATGTCAACTGCAACCTTCCGGGCATGGGCTTCGTTCATCTGACGGATAAGCTGGTAATATTTTCCTTCCACATCTCTTTGCAGTCCCACGCCAAATATAGCATCTACTATAGTAGTATATTCATTCCACCTGGGGTTATTCACAAAAGGCACCCGATAATTTGCTGCAATCTTGTACTGAAGGGTCGTATCCTCTGTCATGCGCTTTTCATCCCCTGCTAAAAATATCTCCACAGGAATCCCTTTTAAATGAAGAAGTCTGGCAATGGCGATGCCGTCTCCACCATTGTTCCCGCTTCCGCACACCACCAGGACATGCTCATGGTCTGTAAAATCCTTTTCCATCTCCTCCACTGTTTTTAAAGCCGCACGCTCCATAAGCACACAGGAGGGGACACCCATTTCCCGGATAGTTTTTCCATCCAGTTCTTTCATTTCACTGCAGGTAACGATCTCTTTCATATCCTCACTCCTTTTCATGGACTCATTTTATAAAGCAAAAAGAAGAGGCTGCTGCCTGAGTCTATTTTCGGGCAACAGCGCAATCCACATGGTACAGGGGAACACTTCTCCCTGTAAAGCAATTATTATTCAATGTGTTCCTGACGGTATTTGCTCAGGTTATAGGACAGCGTCATCAGGCTTTCTGACAGATGTACGTTCTCTACGATCACGTCTTGTGGAGTGTCAAGGTCAATGTGGGCGAAATTCCAGATTGCCTTGATGCCGTTTTCCACTAAAATATTCGCCATTTCTTTCGCCTTGTTCTTAGGCAGGGTCAATATGGCGATTTCCACATGATTCTCTTTTAAAAACAGCGGCAGTTCATTTAAAAGCTGTATCTCTATCCCCCGCACCGCAATTCCTTCCAGCACCGGGTTTACATCAAAGATCCCTACCAGCTTAAATCCTCTTTTTTCAAAATCCACATAATTCGCAAGAGCCTGTCCCAGATTACCCGCCCCCAGGATGATCATGGGATGCACCGTATCCAATCCCAGGATCTTACCGATTTCCGTATAAAGATAACGTACGTTATAACCATAGCCCTGCTGGCCGAAACCGCCGATCTCCCTGCAATGCCACGCCGTATTTCTCCAGCTGGTA